>CAJGCN010000035.1 GCA_904501815.1 uncultured Clostridia bacterium | reverse complement strand
TCGCCCCGCCTACGACGAAGCCCGTTTCCAAACGCTTCGCTTTATAACCTTCGTGGTATACTTCGTCAACGATACCCGTTGCAAGACCGATTTGGTTGCCGTAAGAAGAGAAGCCCGCAGCCGCTCTTTGCGTGATCGCGCGTTGAGGCAATTTACCTGCAAGCGTAGCTTCGAGTTTTTCTCTAGGGTCAGCCGCACCCGTCAAGCGCATTGCTTGGTATACATACGTTCTACCGCTCAAAGGGTCGCGAATAGCCCCGCCAAGACAGGTCGCCGCACCCCCGAACGGTTCGATTTCCGTCGGGTGGTTATGCGTTTCGTTCTTGAACATAACGAGATATTTTTCCGTTTTTCCGTCGATTTCCGCGTCGATACAAATCGAGCAAGCATTGATTTCGTCGGACAAATCGAGATTGTCAAGCTTGCCGTCTTTTTTGAGTTTTTTTGCGGCAATCGTTGCAAGGTCCATTAAACAAGGATATTTGTCAGGGCGCGCGCCGTTGAGTTCTTGATACAAGTCTTCGTATAAGTGGTACGCCTTTTCAATAGAATTATTTTCCGAGCTAATCACCACTTTTTCAAGCTCCGTCGAGAACGTCGTATGACGGCAATGGTCGGACCAATAGGTGTCGATTACTTTAAGTTCGGTTTCCGTAGGATTACGCTTTTCCGATTTGAAATAATCGCGCACGAACGCAAGGTCAGCTACGCTCATAGCAAACCCTACGGCTTTATGATACGCCGCGATTTCTTCGTCGGATTTTTGGATAAAGCCCGCTACTTCTTGCACGGGCGCACCTTCCATCGCTTCGCGAACGAGCGTTTCGGGTTTTTCAAAACCGATTTCTTCGCTTTCTACGGGGTTGATGACGTGCTTTTTAATCGCTTCTAATTCCGCGTCCGAAACCCCTTTCATTGCGTAAATTCTCGCGCACTTAACGAGCGGGCGGGCTTTTTGCGTTAAAAGCTGTACGCATTGCGCCGCGCTGTCGGCGCGTTGGTCGTATTGTCCCGTTAAATAGCTGGTTGCAAACGCTTTATAGCCGTCGGGCATAGGGTATTCTTCCAAATACACGTTATCAACGGGCGGTTCGGAGAAAATCGTTCCCAAAGCCGATTTGAGTTCTTCTTCCGTAATTCCTTCCACGTCGTAGCGGAGAATGATGCGAAAGTCTTCCGCGTTAATATTAAGAAGGGTTTTCACGTCCGCCGCTTCTTTTCTTGCCTGTACGTTATCTTTCTTTTCTACGAAAATTCTGTAAATCATTATCTATATCCTCGTTCTTTTATTCTCGTTATTATATCTCAAAGGTTCCAAAATCTTTACTGCTACCATTCTTTTTAAGATAGTCAGGTTTCGGGTCTTCTTTGGAAACGTTTACGTAAACCGTTTCTTTTTCACGGTAATATTTTTCCCGTTCGTATACGATTAGCAAATACTCTGCGTTTAAAGCAATCCGTTGCATTTGACAAACCGTCCAACCGTTTGCAGCTTTTCCGTTGAAGGTCGTTTGCAGTTGCGCCGCTTGTTGCTCGACGTATTTCTCTTCCATTCCGTTACCGGCAATCCGATTAAAACGAACGACTTCCGTTTTATATTCTTTCATCTTATTTACTCCCGCACGATATCCTTGTATTTAATCCCGATATCTTTGCGATAATACATACCTTCAAAGGAAATCTTTTCCGCGTTCTTATACGCCTTTTGCCGAGCGTCTTCGATATCTTTGCCCCGTGCGCATACGCCGAGTACTCGCCCACCGCTCGTGACGAGCTTTCCTTCCTTTATCGCCGTACCTGCGTGGCACAAAATGCAATCTTCGTCTAAATCCCCGATCGTGATTTCTTTGCCCTTTTCGTAAGCTTCGGGATAGCCACCGCTCGCAAGCACAACGCAAACGCAAGCCCCGTCTTCCCACTCGATTTTAATCTCGTTTAATCTCTCGTCGGTAATCGCTTCGAAAATTTCTAAAAGGTCGGTTTTGAGCATAGGCAAAATCACCTGCGTTTCAGGGTCGCCGAAACGGGAATTATATTCGATCACTTTCATTCCCTTTTTCGTTTTCATCAGCCCGAAATACAAAACGCCTTTAAAGGGTCTGCCTTCTGCGTTCATTGCCGACACGGTAGGAAGCATAATCTTTTCCATGACTTCTTTCGCCGTCTTTTCCCCGAAGAAGGGCGCGGGAGAAAACGTGCCCATACCGCCCGTATTCAAGCCTTCGTCGTTATCTTTGGCGCGCTTGTGATCACAGCTCGTAATCATAGGCAAAATGGTTTTTCCGTCGGTAAACGCAAGGCAAGAAACTTCCGGCCCTTCCAAAAATTCTTCCACGACGATTTTATTCCCCGCTGAGCCGAATTTTTTATCGAGCATCATTTCCTTTACGCCCGCAAGCGCTTCTTCGCGGGTGGTGCAAATCAACACCCCTTTGCCAAGCGCAAGCCCGTCTGCTTTTAACACGACGGGAATGTCGCAGGTTTTTACGTACGCTTCCGCTTCTTCGTAGTTCTCGAAAATTTCGTATCCCGCCGTCGGAATATTATATTTTTTCATTAAATTTTTCGAAAACGCCTTACTCGCTTCAATAATCGCAGCGTTCTTTCTCGGTCCGAACGCGCGGTGTCCGCGACTTTCCAGCTCGTCCACAAGACCTAAGGCAAGCGGATCGTCGGGCGTGACGACGGTATAGTCGATTTCGGGGTGCTGATCCACCCAATCGCCCACCGCTTTTACGTTGCAATAATCGACGTTGACGAGCTCGGCAAGTTCACCGATCCCTGCGTTGCCTTTCATTGCGTAAATTTTTTCTACTTTCGGCGACTTTTTAAGCGCCTGCACGACGGCGTGTTCTCTCCCGCCGTTCCCGATTACTAATACGTTCATTTTTCTCGCTTCCTTTTCTTAGGTTCTTTACTCTTGCACGATAACCGTGCGCCCGTTTTTTTGCACCTTGCCTTCACAAAGCTTCTTCACGCAATAAGGCAATAACTCGTGTTCTTCTTTTAAAATTCGCCCTTGTAAACTTTCGGGCGTATCGCCGTCTAAAACGGGTACGGCGCGTTGCGCGATAATCGCCCCGCCGTCCACTTCCGCCGAAACGAAATGCACCGTCGCTCCGCTTACTTTCACCCCGTAGTCCAAAGCCGCTTTATGTACTTTTAATCCGTAAAAGCCCGCGCCACAAAAGGACGGAATTAACGAAGGGTGAATATTCACGATTTTATCTTCGAATTTTTCGATAAAGTCTGCGGGAATAATCAACAGCCAGCCCGCCAAAACGATATAGTCAATCCCTTCCTTTTGAAAGGTTCGGGTTAAAAATTCGTAGAACGCCGTTTTGCTTTCAAATTTTTCTTTCTCGTAAACGAGCGGTTGTATTCCCGCTTTCTGTGCGCGAGCAATCGCACCGATTTCGGGCTTTGACGCAACTAAATATTTAATCTCGCAAAAAGGCTGTTTTTCGTTCGCGTCGATAACCGACTGAAAATCCGTACCGCCACCCGACGCGAACACCGCGATTTTTTTTAACATAACACCACGCCCTCTTCGGACTTGATAATTTCACCGAGAATATACGCGTCTTCGCCGTTTGCTTTCAAGATTTCAAGCGCTTTTTCCGAATCTTCTTTCGCAACGACCACACTCATCCCTACGCCCATGTTATAGGTGTTGTACATATCTCTTTCGGGAATATTGCCAACCTTTTGCAACAGGTTGAAAATAGGCAACACGCGAACGTTCTTCTTTTCAATCTTCGCGCCCAAGCCTTTGGGAATACTTCTGGGAATATTTTCGTAAAAGCCCCCGCCCGTGATGTGAGAAACCCCTTTCACGGTAATTTGCTCAAACAACGCAAGCATAGGTTTGACGTATATCTTCGTCGGCGTAAGTAAAGTTTCGCCCAAGCTCTTCCCGCCAAGTTCTTCCATCGGAGTTTTTAAGTCTGCGTTTTCGATATCGAACACCTTTCTCACGAGCGAGAAACCGTTTGAATGTACCCCGCTCGAAGGCAAAGCGATTACGACGTCCCCTTCTTGCATTTTGGAATTATCCAAAACTTTCGCTTTATCCACGACCCCAACGCAGAAGCCCGCCAAGTCGTATTCGTCAACGGGATAAAATCCGGGCATTTCCGCCGTTTCCCCACCGATTAACGCCGCGCCCGACTGCACGCAACCTTCCGCAACGCCTTTGACGATATCCGCGATTTTTTCGGGTACGTTCTTCCCGCACGCGATATAATCAAGGAAGATTTGCGGTTTCGCGCCCGCGCAAATAATATCGTTTGCGCACATTGCCACGCAATCAATACCCACCGTGTCGTGCTTATCCATTAAGAACGCGATTTTCAGCTTCGTGCCTACGCCATCCGTACCGCTTACGAGTACGGGACGGGTGATGCCCGTTAAGTCAAGTTCAAAAAGACCGCCGAACCCGCCGATATCGGTATCCGCGCCCTTGATGACCGTGCGCGCGATATGCTGTTTCATAAGCTCTACCGCTTTATAGCCTGCCGTGATGTCAACGCCCGCTGCCGCGTAGCTTTCCGATTTAGAATTTTTCATTAGTTATCCTCTCTTTCCGATATTTTTCTTTCAAATTTATTAACGCCGTAATCTACGGGTTCTTCCGTCGGGTAGTTGCCGTCGAAGCACGCCGCGCAATAGCCCTTGCAGTTTCCGCCTGCCCCGAGTTTAAACACGTCTTCAATCGGTAAAAATCCTACCGAGTCCGCCCCGAAAATACGCGCGATTTCTTCCGTCGTGTGGTTGCACGCAATCAGCACCTTTCTCGACGCGATATCCGTGCCGTAGTAGCAAGGATTCAAAAAGGCGGGAGCGGACGAGCGAATATGAATTTCTTTCGCGCCCGCTTCGCGCAATAATTTCACCACTCTTGCGCAAGTCGTTCCCCGAACGATAGAGTCGTCTACCAAAACCACCCGCTTGCCCTTAACCGTTTCCACGACGGGGTTGAGCTTGATTTTCACTTTATCTTCTCTTACGTTCTGACCGGGATCGATAAACGTTCTGCCGATATATTTATTCTTAATAAGCCCTATACCGTAGGGTATTCCCGATTGCTCGGCGTAGCCGATTGCCGCGTCAAGCCCCGAATCGGGCGCGCCGATTACAACGTCCGCTTCTACGGGATGGGCTTTCGCAAGAAGCGCACCCGCGCGTTTTCTCGCCAAGTGCACCGAACAGTTTTCAATCACCGAGTCGGGACGAGCCGTGTATAAATATTCAAATACGCACAGCCGTTCGGGTTTTTTATCGCAATGGTCTTTTATCGAACGAATTCCGTCTTTCGTGAACACGACGATTTCACCCGGCAAAACGTCGCGAATAAAGGTCGCGCCCATAGACGTGAGCGCACAGCTTTCGCTTGCCACCACGTATTCCCCGTCGCTTCTTTGCCCGTAGCAAAGGGGTTTCATACCGTTTTCGTCGCGCACCGCAATCAGCTTTTGCGGGGACATAATAATCAGCGAATACGCACCTTTCAGCTCGTACATTGCCTTGCACACCGCTTCTTCAATCGACGAAGAATGAATACGCTGGTGAATAATGACGGAAGAAATAATTTCCGCGTCGTTCGCCGTGTGGAAAATCGAGCCTTTCAGCTCCATTTCGTTTTTGAGTTCCACGCCGTTGACGAGCTTACCGTCAAGGGAAATTGCCATTTTGCCTTTGCTGTGGTTGACCACGATAGGCTCGGCGTTAATACGGTCTTTGGAGTCCGACGTGCCGTAGCGTACGTTGCCGACGGCAAGCTGACCAAGCCCAAGCCCTTTTAACACGTTTGGCGTGAACACTTCGTTCACAAGCCCCGAATCTTTATAAGCGTGAAACACGCCGTCATCGTTCACGACGATACCGCTCGACGCCTGTCCCCTGTGTTGCAGAGCGTATAACCCGTAGTAAATGCTCGAAGCAACGTCCGCCGTTTCCGTTCCGAAAATACCAAGTACTGCCATACTTACCCCTTTTTCTTACAACAACGCTTGCAACGCTTCGTCGTCGGCGTTGATTTTGTTTTTCATTGCCACTTTATAATCCGCGAGCTGTTTTTCAATTTCGGGATATTTAATACCGAGAATTTGAAGAGCCAAAAGCCCTGCGTTTTCCCCGCCGTTCACGCCCACCGTTGCAACGGGAATTCCCGAAGGCATTTGCACGATAGAAAGCAAGCTGTCTAAGCCCCCCATCATATCCGTTTTAACGGGAAGACCGATAACGGGAAGGGTGGTAAGCGCGGCGATAACCCCGCCCAAATGCGCCGCTTTGCCCGCCGCGCAAATTAACACTTCCATACCGTTTTTCCGTGCGTTCGCCGCAAACTCGTGCGCTTCGTCAGGCGTTCTGTGCGCGGAAATCACCCGCACTTCCGTTTCTACGCCGAATTTTTTTAAGACGGACACGGCGGGTTTTACCACGTCGAAATCCGATTTACTGCCCATTAAAATACCTACTTTAGCCATTCTTCTTTCTCCTTAAATTTAAACAATGAAAAAAGCGTAGTTTACTAAAACTACACTCCTTTTTTTTCGATAGTATCTGCTTTCATTACGCCGTAAATAAGCGTGCCAAAAGCTTTTGCACGCGCGAAAAGCCCGCTTAAAAGAACGGACATGCGTCCGTGCTTTAATTTTCGATTTGCCTTAAACACTTTCATAAAAGCAACCTCTTTCTTCTTGCGTGTGCGCCCGTATAGATTTCACCCTATTCTCCCTATGTTCTATTATAGCAAAAGCGCAAAAAAAAAGCAAATATTACAAAGCACTTTTCATTTCTTTCTAAGTTTGAAAATTTTTCACAAAAGGTGTAATATTTTTTTCACATTGAAATTTTTTTATAATTTTTTCACAGGGCTTGACAGTATGCTTGGAAAGTTTTATAATAAATGAAAAAGGAGATTTTTCGTATGACGAAAACACAAGAAAAGAAAAAAGTTTCTATTTCTAAACGCGTTTGTTTAACGGCGGTGTTTAGCGCGCTTACCTGCGTATGCACCTTTATTGCCGTGCCTTTGCCCTTTGGATATTTTAACTTAGGGGATATTTTCGTTTTGCTCGGCGCATGGATACTGTCCGCTTTTTTAGGCGGTCTTGCCGCAGGGCTTGGCGCCGCGATAGCCGATTTGTTTATGGGCTACGCTCTTTACGCGCCTGCAACTTTTTTGATTAAATTTCTCGTCGGCGTTTGCGCGTTTTATCTTTACCGCGTGTTTAAAAGGCTGATTGCAAAATCTTCTTTGGAGTTTTTGCCCCGCGCCATCTCGGCAATTCTTGCCGAAAGCGTGATGATTTTGGGATATTTCTTCTTTGAAAGCGTTTGCTTAGGCTACGGATTAGGCGCAACGGCAAGCTTGCTCGGAAATGGCTTACAGGGACTTTGCGGAGTAATCGGGGGCGTAGGAATTATTTCGGCGCTTTCCCCTATCCCCGCCGTTAAAAATTTATTTAAGGTTTAAAGGGACAAACTTTTTTTAAGAAATGCGTGAAAATCCTTGAAAAAATTTTTAAATCGTTGTATAATAAAGAAAATCACGCAATTTGGAGAAAGAAAATGACCGTTTTTGCTTGGATATTATTTATTTTGTCCGCTTTAATCGCTCTCGGCACGCTCTTCGATTGGTTTTCTGAAGGAAAAGGTTTGCTCGCTTTTATCGGCTCGGCAGCGTGCGTCGTCTACTTAATTTTCTATTTATTCCTTACCCCCTTTAACGTCTACGTATCTTGGGGATATTTCATCTTCTTTTGCCTGTACGTGCTCGGCGGGTTGCTTTTGCGCCGTTTTGCTTATATGCTCGGCTTTGGCATTTACGCGATATTTTTCGCGCTCGTGCTGTTTGCTTAAAAATCAAATGCAACGATTAACGGCGTCCCGCTTGGGAACGCCGTTTGTTTTTAGTCTTGATTGTATTCCGCTATATACGGTAAGTTTCTGAAATATTCTCCACAGTCCAAGCCGTAGCCGATTACGAAAAAGTCGGGAATAGTGAACAAAGCCATATCGGGCGTAAAGTCCACCAAACGGCGGTCGGGCTTGTCGAGCAAGGTAATCACCCGTAAAGACAGCGGATTTCTGCCTTTTAAGAGTTTTACGATATCGTTGAGCGTTCTGCCCGTATCGATAATATCTTCTACGATAATCACGTGATAATTAGAAATATCCTGTTCTAAATCCAGCGTGATATTAACCACGCCCGAAGACGACGTGCCGTTATAATAACTCTTAGCGCACATAAAGCCGATTTCACAAGGCACGGTAATCGCGCGGCAAAGGTCCGCCATAAACACGAACGCGCCCTTTAAAACGCTTACGAGCAGGATAGGCTTGCCGTCGTAGCTTTCGCTGATTTGTTTGCCGGCTTTTTGAATAGCTTCTTGGATTTGTTCTTTGGTGATAATCACCCGTTTGATTTTTTGATTAAAATCTTTAAGAGAGTTAATAGACATACTCGCACCCTTATCTTTTGTTTATAGAAAAATTATAACATAACTTTTTTCTTTTTTCAACCGTATTGCCCGCCTTTTTTAACATTTTTTCACAAAAGCGGAAAAATATCGTAAGCCTTTTCTTAAAACGTTTGCTTTGTGGATAATTTTTTGTTATAATACACTTATCCGAATAAATTTTTTGATAAGGAGATTTTTATGAAAACGATTAAAGTTGAAAAATTAAGCGCAGAAGCCTTTGCGCCTTACGGAGCTTTTTACCAAATGGACAAGCCCGACGGACACCCCCTTTGCGGAGAAATACACCGTTTCTATCCCGACCGCGTGACGGCGTATCAAGGCGGAAACGTTGGGTTTTCGGCTATCAACGTGAAAAAGCCTGAAAAAATGTTGATTACGCAAGTGGAATATCACACGACCACTTCCGAGCTGATTATGCCGTTAAACGACGATATGATTTTACACGTAGCGCAACCTTCTGCTGGCGCGCCTATTCCTGAAAAAACGCATGCGTTTTTAGTGCCTAAACACACCTTAATTAAAATGAACGCCTGCGTATGGCATTTAGCCCCGCTCCCTGCAAACGCCGACGAATTATCCGCGCTCATCATCTTGCCTGAATGTACGTATATGAACGATTGCAAAGTGGTAGATTTAACGGCAGAACAACAATTTTTGATTGAAAAATAAGCGTTTCGTTATAGAACAACGCAAAAAGGACGGTTGCATAATAATATGCCCCGTTCTTTTTTTCTTGATTTTATACCCCACCCCACCGAGTTTTTCAGCTCAATCCAAAGAACGAGAAAAATTTTTTAATTTTTTTTAGTTTTTCAAAAAAACGCTTGACAAATAATACTATGCAATATATAATATTATACAAAGGAGAGCATAAAATGGACATACAGTTAAAAAAAGGGCTTTTAGACGTTTGCGTTTTATCCGCGATACGAAAGCAAGAAAGCTACGGCTACAAAATTATCTCGGATTTAAAACCGTACGTAGAAATTTCCGAATCCACCCTTTACCCTATTTTGCGCAGATTAGAAAGCGCAGGAGCGGTGACGGTGCGGAGCGCGGAATACAACGGTAGATTACGAAGGTATTTTAAAATCACGAGCGTAGGAAAAGAAAAAATTAAACAATTTATAGAAACCATACAGCAATTCAAAAAAATCAGCGAATTTATTTTGGAAGGAGATCATTATGACTAAAAAAATTTGGGAACGGAATTTTTTAAAGGCGTTATACCCTTTGCCTGAAAAAGAACGCAAAAAAATGCTTGCTTATTATCAGGAACTTTTCTTAGATAAATTAGAAGCAGGCGAAAGCGAAGCGGAAATTTTGCAAAAGTTCGGCTCGCCCGAAGCTTGCGCAAAGAAAATTCTTGAAGAACAATACGACGGCGTGCCTATGCCGAAAGAAACCAAACGCTTTTCCGTTGGCGTAATCGTGGGACTTTTCTTTTTAACCTTACTGTTAATTATCCCGCTTGCCAGCGGAGCGGTTGCCGTAGTATCCAGTTTTGCCGTCTGCTCGCTTACGGGCGCGGTATGTATCGTCGGCGGAATTTTCTATTCTTTGCTTTCCCCTTTCTTAATGGTAGGAATGAGCGGAGCGGGAATCGTCGCGCAAATCGGTTTGGGGATCACCCTTTCGGGCGTTGGCACGCTTGTTTGCGTTGGGTTCTTTTTCTTAACCAAATACTCGGCGATCGGGGTTTGGAAAGCCTTAAAGTTTATCTATGCAAGGAGAGTGATATAACATGAAAAAATTCTTGAAAATTACCACGATTACAGGCGTTTGCTTAACCCTTTTAGGCGCGCTGACGTTCGGCATTGCATTCGGTAGCGCGGGTTGGGACGTGCAAGAGCTTTCGAACGTAAAAGCCGAACAAAAACGCTACGAGCAAAAGGCAGACACTACGATAGAAAGCATTGTCATTGACGTAGAAAATACGGACGTACGCGTAGTATTTGACGAAAGCGTTGAAACTATTTCACTCGATTACAGCCAACGGTTTAAGAAAAACGGCGACCCTATCGGAAAAATTACGCTGAACGACCAAAACGGCGGGTTGCGACTGATAGAAAAAACGAGCTGGACCGACCACGTTTTAATTTGGGATTTTACGGCGGACTGTAAAACCACGCTCACCCTGCCCGCAAACAACGTTTACGCGCTTTCTATCGAAACAGATAACGGCGATATCACCGTGCGCGGGAACGGAAAAGTATCTTCGCTTTCTCTTACTACCGACAACGGGGACATCTCCACGAAAAACGCCACTATCGATTGCACGGGGAAAGTTTCTTTGGAAAGCGACAACGGCGGAATGGCGCTCGGCAATCTTTCCGCTAAAACGATAGAAACGGAAACGGATAACGGAAACGTCAAAATTTTAGGAAGGCTTATTGCGGAGCAAATCTTTTTCGAAACGCACAACGGCAATATCACCGCCACAGCTTACCCTATTCAAATCAACAAAATCGCCTTTGAAACGCACAACGGCAATATTACCGCTCATCTTTTCGGGGCAAGCGCAGACTATACGAAAATGATACAAACGCACAACGGAGATTCTAATATCCGTTCCGAGAAAGGCGGAGAAAAAACGCTAATAGCGGAAACGCATAACGGGGATATAGAAATAACTTTCAAAACGGAATAAATTTCCTAACAAACAAACGGGGCTTACGCTATTATACAGCGTAAGCCCTTTTTTATGCGCTTTTATCGCATTCCACCGCCGCCGCCACCGCGACCGCCACCGCCGAAACCGCCGAAGCTACCGCCACCGCCGCTTCTGCCTACCGTAGGCGTTTTTTGCGGACGCATCATCATAGATAGCGTAGCCCTGCGCATACAACGGTCTAAAATCATATAATCAAACACCGTCATATGCGAATACACGCACCAAGTCGGCGGTTCAATTAAAAGCTTTGCGAACTTTTTCTCCCATTCGTCCGATACGCCCAAAACCTGCGCGTACGGCAAAATATGATAGTAAAGTTCGGGATTTTCTTCGAGCATAAACTTAATTTTGTCTTCTTCGGTATACACGATAAAGTCTTTAAAACCGAGAATATTTCCGAGCGTATCGCAATACTTTTCCGTCCAAGAAAGGATTTTAGGCGCAACCAATCCGCACAGGACGCAAACCGAACACAAAAGCGCCGTTTCCAGCCCCGTGAAAATATGTTCCGCGACCAAATTTACAAGAAACAGCGTTGCGATTACGGCGACAACGATTTCCACAATCAGCACCGCGCGCAGTTTTCCTTTTTTCCATTTATACCGATAACTGTTTCGCCATAACTCTAAGGCAAACACGATAAGTGCGGGGATTGCGATAAAAATGCCTTTCCAATAAGTATAGCCGTGTCCGATTTTAATCAATCCCGCAACGAGCGGACAGAAAAACGCAAACAACACGCCGAGCAATAAACAACACGCAGTTCCGATCACGGAGCGCTTTTCATAGCGTGGCGTCGTTCTTGCGCCCACTTGCGTTTTTGCCGAATCGGCGTAGGTATAAAACTTATATTTCAGCGACGAAACGGACGCATTATCCCCATTTAAAAACAGCCCTTTAAACAGCGTTTTTTGATGGACGGGCGCAGTCGTCGGAAGTTCTCTACGCTTTATTAGAACGGGGTCGTCTTGGTCGGATAAGTCAATGGACAAATACCCTTGATCCGCAAAATAATAAATCATAGACGTAATATCTTCCCCGTCGGCAACCCCGTCGAGAAGTTTCCCCGTCTGCAAAGGGTCAAGCCCGTCGGGCGGTTTAATATTCACCGAAACGATCAACTCCCGTTTCTTTTTGAAAAACCGCACCAAAAGCCACACGCCAACGACGGCGAGCGCAAACACGGGCAACAGCACCGCCAAACGTAGGGTGAACACGCGCGTGAATAAATACGGCGTAAACACCCCTTCGCCGAGCGAAAATTCAAGCGTAATGCCTTCTGCCATTCTCTCTTCGTAAT
>CAJGCN010000034.1 GCA_904501815.1 uncultured Clostridia bacterium | reverse complement strand
ACCGACCGTTTTTTGCCCGATAAAGCCATTGACTTAATCGACGAAGCGGCGGCGCGCGCGCGTATCGTTTCAAGCGGTTCAAACGAGCTTGCGAGCGCGGGCGAAACCAAAGAACTCGAATACGAAATTAAGCGTAAGCGAGCGGAAAACGCGCGGTTTGAAAGCGCGGGGGATTACGTCAACGCTAAGCGGGTTTTTGAAGAAGTGAAAGAAGCGGAAGAACGCTTGGAAACGCTTACGCGCGCGCAGGCGTTAAAACGTTTGTCTGACGGCAGATACGAGCTTGGCAAAGAACAGGTTGCGGCAATCGTAAGCGCGAGAATGAAAATTCCCCTTATGAAAATCACGCAAGAAGAAGGCGAAAAGCTGATGCGCTTAGAAGACGATTTGCATAAGCGTATCGTCGGGCAAAACGAAGCGGTCAGCGCGGTGGCAAAAGCTATTCGTCGGGCGAGAGCAGGGCTGAAAGACCCGTCAAGACCTATCGGCTCGTTTATTTTCGTAGGACCTACGGGGGTGGGGAAAACCGACCTTTGCAAAGCGCTTGCGCAAGCGTTGTTCGGCTCGGAAGAACAAATGATTCGCTTGGATATGAGCGAATATATGGAAAAACAGTCGGTTTCCAAGCTTATCGGCGCGCCTCCCGGATACGCGGGCTACGACGATTCGCAAACGGGTCAACTGACCGATAAAGTCCGCACTAAGCCTTATTGCGTAATTTTATTCGACGAGATTGAAAAAGCGCATCCCGACGTGTTTAATTTGTTGTTGCAAATCTTAGACGACGGTCGGTTGACGGACAGCAAAGGGAGAACGACGAGCTTTAAAAACGCCGTGATTATCTTAACGTCGAATATCGGCGCGGCGGAAACGTCGAGCGAAAAAACGGGCGTATACGGCTTTGGTGGCAGTATCGGGCAGGAAAGCCCTGCGCAAACGCAAAGGGAATACGAAGGCATGAAAGAGCGGATTACCAAATCGCTTAAAGAACGTTTCCGCCCTGAGTTTTTAAACCGTATGGACGACGTAATCGTCTTCCACAGTCTTTCGGAAGAAGATTGCGCGAAAATCGGCGGAAAAATCGTGGAAAGCCTTGCCAAACGCTTGCAAGAACAGCGGGGGATTTATCTTTGCTTAACTTCTTTAGCGCTCAACGCGCTCGTCAAAGAAGGATACGACCCGCAATACGGCGCGCGCCCCTTAAAACGGGTGGTGCAAAAGCGTATTGAAGATAAGCTTTCCGAAGAAATTTTACTCGGCAAAATTCAAAACGGTCAAAAGGTCGTGGTGGATTGTATTGCTGGGGAATTAATGTTTAGAATTGATTAAAAGAGAGAAAAGATTATGAAACTTACGACGGCGGGAGAATCGCACGGAAAGGCGCTCGTGGCGATTATAGAAGGTTTACCCGCACACTTAGCTATCAGCACGGAAAAAATCAATCACGAGCTTTCACTCAGACAAAGTGGCTACGGTCGTGGCGGTCGGCAAAAAATCGAGCGCGACCAAGTGGAAATTTTAACAGGGGTACGCAATGGCGAAACGCTGGGTGGCCCCGTTGCGCTTTGTATTTTTAATAAGGATTTTCAAAACTGGGAACGGGCAATGTCGGCGGGTGAATGTGACGAGCAAGTCATGGCGCAAAAATCGCTTACAAAAGTCCGTCCCGGACACGCAGACCTTACGGGAATGATGAAATTCGACCAAACGGATGCGAGAAATATTTTAGAACGCGCTTCCGCAAGAGAAACGGCAATTCGCGTGGCGGCGGGTAGCGTGTTTAAGCAATATTTGTCTGAGCTCGGTATTCAAATCGGCGGATACGTGAAAGAAGTTTGCGGAGTAAAAGACGAAGGCAGGTATTCGTTCGACGAGTTAAAGCGCGCGAAAACGACGGGTGTGGGTATGCTCGACGAAAAGGCGGAACGGCTTGCCGAAGAAAAGATTGCCGAGCTTAAAAAAGCGGGCGATACGGCAGGCGGAATAGCCGAAATTCGCGTGAAAGGAATTAAAAGCGGGTTTGGCAGTATGATGACCTACGGCGAGAAATTAGACGCGCGCCTTGCCCGCGCTTTGATGAGTATACAAGCCGTCAAGGGCGTGGAAATCGGTATGGGCTTTGAAGTTGCGAGCGTGAGCGGAAAAGACGTACACGACGAAATTTATTATAAAGACGAGCGGTTTTGCCGTGAAACCAACCGCGCGGGCGGTTTGGAAGGGGGGATGACCAACGGCGAAGAACTTGTTTTGCGCGTGGCAATGAAACCTATTCCTACCTTAATGAAAGGTTTGCAAACGGTAGACTTTTCAACGAAAGAAATCGCGGTGGCGGCTTCCGAACGTAGCGACGTTTGCGCGATTTTTGCGCTAGAAGTGATTGCGGAAGCGGCGGTTGCGGAAGCGCTTGCTGTGGCGGTTTCCGAAAGATTAGGCGGGGACACGATAGCCCAAGTGAAAGCCCGTTATCAGGCTTTGCCGTAAAGAAAGGAGCTGTTATGAACGGACAAACGCAAGTGGTGGAGCTGAACGCTCCGTCTATGAAAGCAAGAATTACGATAGGCGCAAACGCGACGAAAGAACGCTTGCCTTTGCTGACGGCAGGACAAGTCAATTTCGTGTTGACTGATTGCAACGTTTACGCTCTGCATCAGGATTTTTTTGAAGAATATTTTAAAAATACGGAAATTTACGTTTTACCTGCGGGCGAAGAATATAAAACTTTTCAGTCTTTGGAAAACATTTTATTAGCAATGACGAAAGCGGGACTGCTTAGAACGTCCAAGCTCTTTGCTGTCGGCGGTGGCGTCGTTGGGGATATCGGCGGGTTAGCGGCTTCGCTGTATATGCGCGGTATTGCTTGCGTGCAAGTCCCTACCACGCTGTTAGCGCAGGTAGATAGCGGTGTCGGCGGGAAAACGGCGGTGGACTTGGGCGGTGTCAAAAATATCGTCGGGGCGTTTTATCAACCGCAAGAAGTAATCGTCGACAGTCGGTTTTTGTCTACGTTGCCCGCGCGGGAGATTAAATGTGGTATGGGCGAAATCGTTAAATACGCCGCGCTTGACGGAGCGTTTTTTGATGAACTTTCCGCAAATACCGAGCGTTTAGGCTCTTTGGAGTTTTTAAGCGGTTTAATTGCCGAGAGTATACGCTTAAAAGCAGGGGTTGTAGAGCGCGACGAAAAGGAAACGGGCGAGCGTAAATGCTTGAACGTGGGGCATACGACGGGGCACGCTATTGAGCTTTCGCACGGCTTTTCGCACGGCGAAGGAGTGCTGTACGGTATGCTGTTGGAAACGCAAATCGCCCTTTTATTAGGGGTATGCGAAAAGGAATACGGTGAAAAATTGATAAAAATCGTGCAGTCGGCGATTGCCGTTGCGCCGTATCAAAAACCTGACTTTTCGTCGATTGCAGTAGATGCCGAAAAGGCGAAAGCGGATAAAAAGAACACGCAAAGCGGACTGATAACGTTAGCCGTTGCCAAAGCGAAGAACGAATGGACGACGGTGAGCTTATCTTTTGAACGCTACGTGCGTATGCTTTTAGAAGGGATAAAAGCGTTGGGATTATAAAGGAAAAAAGGTATGCAAGTAATAAAGCCTAAAAAATATTTCGAAGGGGAGTTTTCTCTGCCCGGCGATAAATCGATTACCCACCGCGCCGTGATGCTAAACGCTTGCGCAAACGGCGAAGCGGTCATTGAAAACGCGTTGACGGGGGAAGACTGTTTATCCACCGCCGCGTGTATGCGGGAACTTGGCGCAACCGTACGCGTTGACGGAAATAAGATTTACGTGAAAGGAGTTAGCCGTTTTGAAAGCGGAAAACGATTAAACTGCGGAAACTCCGGCACGACCATTCGCCTGTTGACGGGGTTGGTAGCGGGAAAAGGAATACGAGCGGAATTATACGGCGACGACTCTTTATCCACTCGTCCTATGAAACGGGTATCCGAGCCCCTTGCTTTGCTCGGCGCAAACGTTTGCACGACGGACGGGAAAGCCCCGTTGTTCGTTTCCCCTGCAACGCTTGTTGGGCGTGAAATTTCCTTGCAAATTTCGTCTGCGCAGGTCAAAAGCGCGATTTTGCTCGCAGGGCTTGGCGCAGACGGGATTACGCGTGTGATAGAGCCGATTAAATCCCGCGATCATACCGAAAGAATGTTGCAGGCTATGGGCGCAAAACTTCGAGTGGACGGCAACGCGGTGGAAATAGAGCGTAGTGAGCTTCACGCGATTGACGTTAGCGTGCCTTCGGATATTTCTTCGGCGGCGTATTTTATGGCGCTCGGCGCACTCAAAGGCAAAACGCTTTGTAAAAACGTCGGCGTAAATCCCACGCGTACGGGAATTTTAACGGCGTTTGATAAGTTAGGCGTAAACTATTCGTTGTTAAACCGCCACGTTTCGGGCGGGGAAGAAATTGCGGATATACTCGTGGAACAATCGAAGTTGCAAGCGATAGAGCTCGGCGGGGAAATTATTCCTGCTCTGATTGACGAATTGCCGTTGATTGCGTTGCTTTGCGCGTTTGCAAACGGGGAAAGCCGTATTTACGGCGCGAAAGAATTGCGCGTGAAAGAAAGCGACCGCATTAAAACGACGGCGGAGCTTATCAACCGCATAGGCGGGGATTGCCTTGAAACGGACGACGGGTTTATTATCGTCGGAAAACCTTCCTTGAAAGGGGGGCGGGTAAACAGTTATCTCGACCATAGAATTGCTATGACGGCGGCAGTCGGTTTGATTGCTTCAAAAGACGGCGGAGAAATTGAAAACGCGGAATGTTGCGCGATTTCCTTTCCCGACTTTTTTGAAAAATTAGCGTTATAAGCAGGGGCAGGTATGGAATGAACGAAAAAATATTACGCTTAGGCTTACTCGGAAAAGACGTGTCAAAATCTCCAAGTCCTGCCGTACATACCTTTATTTTAAAGGAGCTTGGCTACGGTTGCGAATACGAGAAGGTGTCCGTTGGCGTAGATGATTTCGATTGTATCGTTCGTCGCTTTTTAGGGGATTTCGACGGGTTTAATATCACCATTCCCTATAAGCGGGATATTATGGAATATCTCGACGGAATAGAAAAAGAAGCGGGCGAAATCGGCGCGGTGAACACCGTCGTTTGCGCCACGCGCACGGGATATAATACCGACGCGCGCGGGTTTATGCAAATGCTCACTTGCGCAGGAATTCACGTAAAAGGCAAAAAAACGCTCGTGCTTGGCGGTGGCGGGTCGGGCAGAAGCTCGGCAGTCGCCTTGAAAAATGCAGGCGCGGACGTCTATTTGTATCAAAGAAATCAAGAAAAATTAGCCGAAACGGCGCGGGAAATAGCGGTAAAAACAGCAACGGCAGACGAGAGCGAACAAGGAATTTACGGCGGGTCTTTTGAAATTTTAATTAACTGTACGGGTGTGGGAATGCACGATAAAGAAGGGCAATCTCCCGTTTTAGCGGAAGCGTTCAAAGGCGCGGAAGCGGCGGTGGATTTAATTTATACTCCCCCCGAATCGGAGTTCCTACGGCTTGCGAAAACGCAAGGCGTAAAGAAATGCGTGAACGGCGCTTCTATGCTCTTTTATCAAGCGTATTATGCGGATTGCTTGTTTTTAAACCGCGAGCCAAAACCGCAGGAAGCCGAACGGTTATATGAAAAATACGAAAACGAGGTGATGTTATGAAAATTTTAGTGATAAACGGAGTCAATCTCAACTTGACGGGCAAGCGCGAACGGAGCGTTTACGGCTCTCAAACGCTGGAAGAAATCAACGAAAAAATTTCCGCATACGCAAAGGCGCGCGGAATTGAAACGGCTTTTTATCAAAGCAATATCGAAGGCGAGCTTGTCAATAAACTCCACGAAGCCTTTTTAAATAAGTCGTTCGACGGCATTTTATTAAACGCCGGCGCGTTTACGCATTATAGCTACGCGCTTCGCGATGCGATTGCGGCGATTGATATTCCCGTTGTGGAAGTGCATATTTCGAACGTACACGCCCGTGAAGAATTTAGAAAAAACAGCGTGCTTTCGGAAGTGTGCGCAGGCACGGTCTTCGGGTTTGGCGTGGGAAGCTATATCGCCGCAATCGAAGGCTTGAAATTTCGGGCGGAACAATAAACCGTAAAGGGAGAGAATATGAACGTAATTTTATGCGGTATGATGGGCGCAGGCAAAACCACGATCGGAATTAAAATCGCCGAACGTACGGGCAGAAGATGGTATGATACCGACGGTATGATCGTGGATAGACACGGGAAGATTTCGGATATTTTCGAATATTACGGCGAAGAATATTTCCGCAAAATCGAAACGGAAATCGTGAAAGAATTAAGCGGTCAGGATAACTTGGTAATCTCGACGGGCGGCGGTTTGGTGTTGAAAAGCGAGAACGATAAAATCTTGCAAGAGAACGGAAAAATCGTGTTTTTGCGCGCTTCGTTAAACACGCTTGCCGAACGGTTGAAAGTGGACGGAACTCGTCCGCTATTGCAAACTTCCACCGAAACCATTCGCGATCGGCTTGCAAGACTTTTAGCGGAGCGTTCGCCCGTGTATGAAAGCGTAGCCGATTATATCGTCGACGTAGACGGAAAAATGCCTGAACAAATCGCGCAAGAGATTATCGGGCTTTTAAAAATCAACGGGGCTGGTGCTTAATGAAAACTATTTTAATCACAGGCGGGGTGCGCGGAATCGGCGCGGCAATCGCGCGCGCGTTTTTAAAAAAATACACCCGCAAAGAAGCGCGGGTATGCGTTTCGTATTCCAAAGACGAGGAAAGCGCGAAAGAGCTTCGGCTTTTAGGCGCGGAAACGTATTTGTCTAACGTCGCCAGCGAAGCGCAAGTGCAAGCGTTGTTTGAAAAAATCGGCGGGGTGGATATACTCGTCAACAACGCGGGCGTATCCCTTATAAAACAGTTGCAAGACACCACGCTGGACGATTTTAAAAAGGTGTTTTCGGTAAACGTCGAAGGTGCGTTTTTATGTTCTCGCGAAGCTTCGAAAAGTATGATTTCCAACCAAAGCGGATTGATTGTCAATATTTCTTCCGTGTGGGGGGAAGTCGGCGGGAGCTGTGAGAGCGTATATTCTGCCAGCAAAGCCGCTCTTATCGGGTTCACGAAAGCGCTTGCCAAAGAATTAGGCTATTCGGGCGTACGGGTAAACTGTATTTCACCCGGCGTTATCCAAACGAAAATGAACGCTTGTTTTTCCGAAACGGATTTACAAGCGTTAAAAGAAGAAATTCCGCTCGGTCGGCTTGGCGTAGGCGAAGACGTAGCCAAAGCCGTTTTATTCTTGGAAGAAAACGACTATATCACCGGCGCGGATATTCCCGTCAACGGCGGGTTTTGTTTATAAGATTTTGATTGAAAAACTTATGAGCGTTTTTTAAAATACGCGTCTAAACTTTGTTGGATAAATTCGTTCGCAATTCCCGAAATGGGGGATTGCGAATTTTCTTTTTTCGGCGGTGGTTCTTTTTTGGGTTCGTCTTTCAAGGGGGTGGTCGGTCGGTCGGACTTTTGCGGTTCACTCCCGTTTTTAAAAGCGTTGAACATTTCCGAAAAACGGTTTAAATCGTTTAAGAATTTCAGCATATTTTCCGAACTTTTGATATTGCCGAGCAAGGGTTTTATACTCTCGAAAAAATCGTCCTTTTGTGAAAGATAATATAAAAGCAACAAACTCAAAATATCCATACTATACTATACGCGCTGTGTCCAAATTTTGCAACGCGGAATAGGATATATAAAACGCTTCGGAGGTGGAGAAAATGAAAAGTTTCAAGGAGTATCGCTCGACGGCTACCCCACAAAGTAATCATTCGTCGAACGCAGAAAACAAACAAAACGGCGAAACGGCGGAAGAATTGACGAGAAAACTCGCGGCGGCGTGGGGCGGGAAATCCAGTGGCGCAATGATGAAAGAGATCTTAACGGAAGCCGAACGCAGTAAACGGGCGGGAAAACTTTCTAACGAAGAGATTGACGAGTTTTACAAACAGTTTTCGCCAATGGTCAACGGCGTGCAACGGGCAATGCTGAAAAAAGTCGTTGAAAAGTTAAAACAAATTTAAACGCCGTCATTGCATTTCTCGCAAGGCTCGGAGTAGCTCGTCGATTTCCGTTTTTGAATTAAAATGCGAAAAGGAAACGCGGACTAACCCGTTGTCTTGCGTGCCGAGCGCTTGGTGCATTAACGGCGCGCAATGCAAGCCCCCGCGTACGGCAATATCGTAGCGAGAAGAAAGTAGGGAAGCGATATATTCCGATTGCATACGCTCGTGCGAAAACGCAATAATTCCGCTTTCGTTGGGCTTGGAATAGCATTTGTAAGCGGGGAGTTTGCTCAGTTCCGCATAAAAATACGCGCTGAGTTCTTGAACTTTTTCGGAAAGCTGTCTGCCGTTTAAAGTGAGATACCGAATCCCTTCCAACAACGAATACACGGCGGGGAAAGACAGCGTCCCCGCTTCTAAGTTGTCGGGATAAAATTCAGGCATATCCAAAGAAAAGCTCATCGTACCCGTTCCGCCGTATAAAATCGGGGGTAATTCCACTCGTTCGGAAAATAACAGCGCACCGCTTCCTTGCATTGCGAACAGCCCTTTATGTCCCGCTAAGGCGAGCAAATCAATCCCCATGCTTTTCATTTTGATAGGGATATGCCCACCGCCTTGCGCTCCGTCTACGATAAGTAGCACCGATTTAGGCAAAATTTTCCGTATCGCGTAAAGGGACGGCGTTGCGCCGTTTACGTTAGAACACGAAGTAATCACCACCGCTTTCGTATGCGGTTTAATCATTTTTTTCAGCGCGACAAGGTCAAGACGGGTCGGCTCGTTTTCGTTAAACGGCGCAAGCGGGCATAACTCGTATTCGACTTTTCTTTCGTCGTGCAATTTTTTCAAAGGCCTAAGCACGGAATTGTGTTCCATTACGCTCGCAATCACATGGTCGCCCTTATTGATTGCCCCGAACAGCGCAAGATTAAGCGCTTCCGTGCAGTTTTTCGTGAACGCAACCCGTTCAAAACCGTAGCCGTCGAAGTAGTCGGAAAGCGCGTTTCGACATTCCTGCACAATTCCTAAGCAGGATAAAGAAAGCTTATGCCCGCTTCTGCCGGGATTTGCGCAAACTTTGAGAGCGGACGATACGGCGGTTAATACAGAATCGGGTTTTTTGCCACCCGTTGCGGCGTTATCAAAATAAATCATAATGCACCTCTTTTTTAGGATAAACATAAAATATAATATCGTTATTATAGTATTCAAAAGAGGGGGTGGCTATGACTGATGATGATTTTGGCTGTGTTCCGCTCTCGGGCGCAAAGCCTTGACTACGCCGAACGCTTGCAAACCTACGGCGTACCGTCGGAAACCGTGCCTACGCCAAAGGAAGCGAAAATAGGTTGCGGGCTTTGCGTTCGGTTTGATTCGCGTTTTTTCGTTCGAGCCGAAGCGGTGTTAAAACGGGGTGGCTACGCCTCGTTTAAAGGCTTTTATAAAATAGAATTTGCGGGCGGAAGAATGACCGTTAGCCCGTATCGAAAGTAAAAACCGCGTTAAGAACCTTTTGGTTTCGAGCGCGTAATACCTTTTTTCCCGCGCGGGCGTTTGCTCGCGCGGTTTCGTGGTTTTTATAGGGGCGGATAGTAAAACGGTTGCGTTTTTTGAAAAATTTTGTTATACTGAATACGCTATGAAAAAAGAAGAAAAAACGCTCGCTCTTGCCGAGCTTGAAAAATTATACCCCAACGCCCGCCCTGCGCTCGTTTATTCCACGCCTTACGAATTGTTGGTCGCAGTGATTTTGTCGGCGCAATGCACCGACGAACGGGTGAATAAAATTACTTCGGTTTTGTTTAAAAACTACAATACGCCTGAAAAAATGCTCTCGCTTAGCGTGGAAGAGCTTTCTCAATTGATTTTCTCGTGCGGACTGTATCGCTCCAAAGCCGAGCATATTTTGTCGGCAAGTCGGGATATTCTCGAACGCTTCGGCGGGGAAGTTCCGTCAACGATAAAGGACTTAAAAAGCCTTGCGGGGGTTGGGCAAAAAACGGCGAACGTGGTGTATTCGGTGGCGTTTGACGGCGCCGCGATTGCCGTAGATACGCACGTGTTCCGCGTAAGCAACCGTTTGGGGCTTGCAAAAGGCAAAACGCCCAAAGAAGTGGAAACGGGATTGAATAAAGCCATACCTAAAAAAGACTGGTCGAAAGCTCACCATTGGCTGATTTATCACGGCCGTAGGGTCTGCTCTGCCCGTAAGCCCGATTGTGAGAATTGTACGCTTGCGCGCGTATGCGATTACGCGAAAAAAAATAAAAAATAAAGAAACGAGTATAAAATCCGCTCCCGCTACGCAAGCTTTTTGCGTACGGGAGGTTTTTTATGGAAAAGAAAAGCGTTGCAGAGTGTGAAAACGAAGCGTTGAATTTCTTGATTGAAACGGAAGATTTGGCAGAGAAAAAGGCAAGAATTTATTCAAAGTTATTAACCGACCAAACGTTAGCGTCGGAAATGGAAAGCTTAACGAAACGGCACGTAGAGCGTCGGGAGAGTTTAGAACTTCTTCTTTACGGAAAAATTTCTAAGAAATCTAAAAAAGAAGAACAAGCGGAGGAAGAAAATGAAAATTGAAAAACGTGAAATCACGCTCAACGAAAGAGATACTCTCAAAGATATGTTATTTTTCGAAAAAGGCTTATTGCGCGAATACGCGTCTTCAATGGAAAAAGCCGAACGCAAAGAAACCCGAACTTTATTAGAAACCCGCATGAGCGAAACGGCGGAAGAAATTTTTCTACTTCGGGATCTTCTTTCCACGCTTTTGAAAATCTAACCGAAAATTTTATTAAGATTGCCACGCCTACGGCTCGCAATGACGGGCGGGCGAGATTGCCACGCTACGCCTTACGGCTACGCTCGCAATGACATATAGACGGTCATTGTGCTCAGCTTGCTATTTGCGATGTTCACATCGCAAAGGAGCGATAGCGACTGCGACAATCTCGCGGGAAAGGGCTTTGTCATTCGTAAAATAGAAAGCTAAGCCTTGCGTTCTCTTGACATTATCCGTTTTTTGTGATAAAATAAAAAAGACGATATATGCAGATATGCAAATAACTACATTCGTCAGGAGAAACTATGGAGAAAAAAATAGGAGCTATCAAGAAATTTTTCGGGGAATTTAAAAAGTTCATTACGCGCGGCAACGTGCTCGATATGGCTGTCGGCGTTATCGTTGGCGGGGCGTTTACTGCAATCGTCAACGGAATGAGTAATTTTATCTTGCGCCCCTTGATTAACTGGTTGCTTGCGTTGCTTTTAGGCGGGGATTCGCTGAGCGATATCTACACCATGTTAAAGCCCGCGTATTTAACGGAAACGCTTGCCGACGGCACGACGCAAGTGACGAACAAAATCGACCTTGCCAACTCTATCTATATCGACTGGGGCGCGTTTATTAACGCTATCATTAACTTTTTGATTATTGCGTTCGTGTTGTTCGTGATTGTGAAAATGCTTAATCAGATCTCGGAAGCAAGAGAAAAGATGGTAGCAGGTATGGAATTAACGGAAAAGAAAGCGGTGAAAAAGCTTCGCCGTGAAGAGAAGTTGACCAAAACCGAAGCCAAAGCGAAGTATCGAAAAATTTTCGAAGAAGCAAAGGCGAAAAAGGCGGAAGAAGAACGCCTTGCGGCGGAAAAAGCGGCGGAAGAAGCTCGTCTTGCCGAAGAAAAAGCAACGGCAAACACCCGTCTTTTGGAAGAAATACGCGATTTGTTAAAGAAAGCAAATTCTTAACGTTTTCGTCAAAAATCGTTTGACTTTTTTCAAAAAAGACTGTATAATATAGTAAATTGATAAAGGCTATGAAAAAGCAGGGGCTTTTCAACGCCGTTTCGAAAGAGAATGCGCTCGCGGGCTGAAAGGCGCTGAAACGGGGAATTGCTTCCATTTCACTTTGGAGCTACGGCGGGGAGCGTATTTTGCGGGTAGTCGTCGTCGCGATTCGCGCGTGATAGCGAATAATAAGGCGGAAAGTTTTCCGTAAAAACAGGTGGTACAGCGATTATTGTCGCCCTGTGCGTAAGGCACAGGGTGATATTTTTTTAAATAACAGGCACGGAGGAAACAAAATGCAAGAAAAAATTCAGTCGTTGCGCGAAGAAATTGTCAGCGCGCTTAACGAAACCCAAACGGGTAGAGCGGTCTACGAAGTTAAGCTTCGTTTTCAAAGCGAATTAAAAACGATTATGAGCGGTATGAAAGATTTGCCCAAAGAAGACCGCCCGACGTTCGGCAAAGTCGTCAACGAATTTAAACAGAGTATGGAAGCGTTGTTCGACGAACGCGCCGTAGTCGTTCGGCAAATGGAAATGGAAAAGAAATACGCGGCAGAACGCGTGGATATTTCTATGCCCGGCAGAAATTATCAAGCGGGGGCGTTGCACCCGATCACGCTCGTGAAAAACGAGCTTATCGATATTTTTGCGGGTATGGGCTTTAAGATTTTCGAAGGCCCGGAAATCGAAACGGATTATTATAACTTTACCGCGCTCAACACCCCCAAAGACCACCCCGCTCGGGATATGCAAGATACGTTCTATTTGGCGGATAATTTACTTTTGCGCACGCAAACGTCGGCGGGGCAAATT
>CAJGCN010000033.1 GCA_904501815.1 uncultured Clostridia bacterium | reverse complement strand
TGCAAACAGTTGGGTCATACCAACTTTGCGACCGATGATTGCTTTATTCATTGATAAAGTTCACTCCTTAAAAATTTTTTATTCTCGAATACCTTTTGAAAGTATTTCTCGGTAATGTTATTTTTCCCTATTAGAGCTTAATCTTGATATCCACGCCTGCGGGCAAATGAATGGAATCAAGAAGCTTTGCGTTGGGGGAATAGATGTCGATAATTCTCTTATACGTTCTCATTTCGAACTGTTCGCGAGAATCTTTATACTTGTGGGGGGAACGAAGGATCGTGACGATTTCTCTTTCCGTAGGAAGGGGAATAGGACCGGAGATCTTCGCACCGCTCTTCTTCATCGTTTCTACGATACGGCTCGCCGCTTCGTCAACGAGTTCGTGGTCGTATGCTGCCAACTTAATTCTGATTTTCTGTACTGCCATTTTGCTACTCCTTTTTGTTTATACTAACATTTTATTTACCGTGTCAACCTATCCGTGTGTATCGGGATTTGCTCAAAATAAAAACACTCATTGGCGAGCGTTCTCACGCAAAGCCCGGTTAGTCGCAGGAGTCAAGCCCCCACTTTTGTCAGCGGAAATTATCTGCCGAAGCGGCTTTTTGCTTCGGATTTGCAGTAACTTCCCGCGTCAACCCATACGCACATTTTTACACAGCCTATACATAATATCAAATTCGTAAAGTAAAGTCAAGCGTTTGAAGCAAAAAAATGGAAATTTTTTTTAAAATTTTTTCGCAAATAAATTATTGCCACTTTTTTAGCCTTTTAAACCTGCCTTTTCCCTTTTTTTACTTCCATAATTTATATACGCGTACGCACACGCATACACGCGCGTGTACGCGTAGCCTATAAAAACTCTCCGTTTTTAGGCGGAGAGCTTCTCGTTTATTTGTTTTTTTCTTTAAATCTTGCTTTTGCTCGAAGTTCGCTATCCAAAATTCTCTTTCGAATACGCAAGGATTTGGGGGTCACTTCCAACAATTCGTCGTCCGCGATAAATTCCAAACATTCTTCCAAGCTCATTTTGCTGACGGGAACAAGTGTTAAAGCGTCGTCACTACTCGAAGAACGGGTGTTCGTCAAGTGCTTGGTTTTACAAACGTTCACGTTAATATCGTCGGCAAGGTTGGTATAACCGACCACCATTCCTTGATAGACGGGCGTGCCGGGCGTAATAAACAAGTTTCCGCGACCTTGCGCGTTAAACAACCCGTAGGTGACCGCTTCCCCCGTTTCAAAGGCGACGAGCGACCCCGTATTTCTGCGTTGCATATCCCCTTTATACGGTTCGTATTCAAAGAAGATAGTATTCATAATCCCCTGTCCTTTGGTATCCGTTAAAAATTCACTTTTATAACCAAACAATCCGCGAGAAGGTACGGTAAACTCCAAACGCATACGGTTGCCCACCGCGTTCATATGCACGAGCGTACCTTTACGGTTGCCCATTGCCGAGAATACGGGGCCCGTCATATCTTCGGGCACGTCAGCAACGAAGCGTTCGATAGGCTCGTGGCGTACCCCGTCGATTTCTTTATACAATACTTTCGGCGTGGAAACTTGGAACTCGTAGCCTTCACGGCGCATCGTTTCAATCAAGATAGAAAGATGCATTTCCCCACGACCGCACACGCGGAAACTATCCGTATATTCGGTATCGTTCACACGCAAGGAAACGTCGCGCAACAATTCTTTATATAAACGGTCGCGAAGCTGACGGCTGGTGACGAATTTACCTTCTTTTCCTGCAAACGGACTGTCGTTGACGGAAAAAGTCATTTCCACCGTAGGCTCTTCGATTTGCACGAATTCCGCAGGCTCTACTTTGGACGGTTCGCAAACGGTATCACCTATCGTCAAACCGTCGATACCTGAAAACACTACGATATCCCCCGCCTGTGCGCTTTGCACGGGAACACGCTCTAAGCCTTCGATTTGATACAAATTGACGATTCTTTGATTCGTGCGCACTTTCGGTTCGTTGAAATTACATACGGACACAGGCTCGTTCGCGCGAATCACTCCGCGTTCAATTCTTCCGATCCCGATACGACCGACGAATTCGTTATAGTCAATACAGGAAACGAGAAGTTGTCCCGCACCGTCTACGTCCATATCCATAGGCGGAATGGTTTCTAAAATCGTATCGAATAACGGATTGAGATTTTCTTCCTGTTTATCAGGCGTAAGCGAAGCCGTGCCTTGTCTGCCACAGCAATAGACGATAGGGCTTTCGAGCTGCTCGTCTGTTGCGTCAAGGTCCATCATCAACAGTTGCATTTCTTCCACGACTTCGTCGATACGGGCGTCGGGACGGTCCACCTTATTGATAACGATAATCAACTTTAAACCCAGTTGCAAAGCTTTTTGCATAACGAAACGGGTTTGCGGTAAAGGACCTTCCGCCGCATCAACTAAAATCAACGCCCCGTTCACCATTTTCAAAACGCGTTCGACTTCGCCCGAAAAATCGGCGTGGCCAGGCGTGTCCACGATATTGATTTTTACGCCTTTATAATGTGCGGAAGTATTTTTCGCAAGAATGGTAATCCCGCGTTCTCTTTCTAAATCTCCCGAGTCCATTACTCTGTCTTGCACCTGTTGATTATCGCGGAATACCCCGCCTTGCGCCAACATTTCGTTGACGAGCGTCGTCTTACCGTGATCGACGTGCGCGATAATCGCTACGTTTCTTAAATCTTCTCTGAGCATTCAAAACTCTCCTTTCTTCGTGAAAACTTTTTAACTTTACTATTTTAATACTTTTTTGCGTTCTTGGCAAGGAAAAACGCCTGCTAATCTAAACCTTTTCCAAAAAAATTTCCGCTCCTCCGAAAACGGCTCGCGGAAATTATACTCAAAGGGATTGTTTTGCTTTGTTTCGATATTTCGTAAACCGAATACGATACCCGTTATCTTCTATCCATTCCCCTTCGTTAATGCAAACAAAATCTTCTCTTTCGTCAAGATTCGGGAAAAATATTTCCGCTCCGCCTACGGCGTCTACTTTCGTAATTAACGCTTCGTCGCAATAAGGCAATAACGCCTTATAAATTTCTCCGCCACCCATCACGTAAACTTTCTCGTTTTCACGGGTTTTAAGCTCTTTTTTCAAGGCTTCAAAATCGCGGACAATAATACAGTCGTCGCGTACCTGCCCCCTTGAAAGCACGATATTCACCCGATTTTTCAAAGGATTTCCGTTCGGCAAAGAACGCAAGGTTTTTCCGCCCATTACGACGGTATTCCCTTTGGTCGTTTCTCTAAAAAATTTCATATCAAGGGGTAAAGAAAACATCATATCGTTGTTTTTGCCTATCCCCCATTCCCTGTCGGCGTGTACGATTGCGATAATCATATTGCCACCGGAATTTTCGTTTCTAATTTTTCGTATTCGTAATCGACGAGCTTAAAGCTATCCACCGTGAAATCGTAGAAGTTTTTCACGTTGGAGTCAACGATTAACTTCGGCGCGGCGTGGCGGGGCTTTGCAAGCACTTCTTTAACGAGCGGGATATGCCTATCGTAAATGTGCGCATCTGCAATCACGTGCACGAGTTCGCCAGCCTTTAACCCCGAAACTTGGGCAAGCATAATTAAAAGTACGGCGTATTGCACTACGTTCCAGTTATTTGCGGTCAACATATCGTTCGAACGTTGATTTAAAATTCCGTTTAAAGTATCCCCCGTCACGTTAAAGGTCATAGAGTACGCGCAAGGATATAAATTCATCTCGTGCAAATCCTGAAAATTATAAATATTCGTCATAATACGGCGGGAAGCGGGATTATGTTTTAAATCGTAGAGCACTCTATCTACTTGGTCAAACTCCCCTTCTTTATATTTGTGCTTTACGCCGAGCTGATAGCCGTAGGCTTTGCCGATAGAGCCGTTTTCATCCGCCCAGCTATCCCAAATATGCGAGTTCAAATCGTGGATATTATTGCTTTTTTTCTGCCAAATCCAAAGCAATTCGTCCACGCACGATTTAAACGCCGTTCTGCGAATAGTCAAAATCGGAAATTCTTCCTGCAAATTATAACGGTTTACGATACCGAATTTCTTAACGGTATGCGCGGGCGCACCGTCTTCCCAATGGGGACGTACGGCAAGGTCGCTATCCCAAAAGCCGTTTTCCATAATATCCGTCATATTCTTTGCAAAAATTTCATCAGCTCTGCTCATATTACACCGCCTTCTTTCGCGTATTTTCGTTATTATACCATAAATTGCCGATTTCGTCAAGAGTTTGGGGGAATTATCCGTAAAAAGGCAAGGGATTTTTGTTTTTAGGCGAAAAAGTAAAAGGTTTTGGCGAAAAATTAAATCTTTTTTCGTTTCTTTTCTGTAAAAAGTTGACAAATTGCAGAAAATAAGGTATTATAGTACCGTGCGAAAATAAATTTAAGGAGTTTCTCTATTTATGAACAAGAAAACCGTAAAAGACGTAGAAGTCAAAGGTAAAAAAGTACTCGTCAGATGCGATTTCAACGTGCCTATGAAGGACGGAGTTATCACCGACGAAAACCGTATTATCGGCGCGCTTCCCACCATTAAGTATTTAATGGAACAAGGCGCAAAAGTCGTGCTTTGCTCGCATATGGGCAAGCCCCATAACGTATTCGATGAAAAGCTCGAACTCAACAAGAAAGAAAAAGCGAAAATTGCAGCTCTTCCCGAATCGGAACAAGCTACCGCTACGCAAGAAGCCCTTGAAAAGGCGACAAAGGACGTTAAAAAGCTTACGCTCGCACCCGTTGCGGCAAGACTTAACGAACTCTTAGACGGCAAAGTAGCGTTCGCAACCGACGTAATCGGAGAAGATGCGAAAGCAAAGGTTGCCGCTTGCAAGAACGGCGAATGCGTACTTTTGGAAAACCTTCGTTTCCATAAAGGCGAAGAAAAGAAAACGGAAGAATTTATGAACGCGCTTGCTTCTTATGCCGAAGTTTACGTGAACGACGCGTTCGGCACGGCGCACCGCTCCCACTCTTCTACGGCAGGTATCGTAGAAGCAGGGCTCGTGAAAACGGCGGCTTGCGGGTTCTTAATCGAAAAAGAACTTTCCGTTATGGCAGACACGCTTGAAAACCCCGAAAGACCTTTCCTTGCTATTCTCGGCGGAGCAAAGGTTGCGGACAAGCTCAACGTTATTTCCAACCTTTTAGAAAAATGCGACACGCTGATTATCGGCGGCGGTATGGCGTATACCTTTATCAAAGCGCAAGGCGGTGAAATCGGCACGTCGCTCGTAGACGAAGAAAAAATCGAATACTGCAAAGAAATGCTCGCAAAAGCGAAAGCGCTCGGCAAGCAAATTCTTCTTCCCGTCGACACGGTTGCGGCAAAAGAATTTCCCAACCCTATCGACGCTGAAATCCAAACGACGGTCGTTCCTTCAAACGCAATCCCTGCGGATATGATGGGGCTTGATATCGGTCCTGAAACGGTAAAACTTTTCGAAAAAGTCGTTGCAAGTGCGAAATCGGTGATTTGGAACGGACCTATGGGCGTATTTGAAAATCCTATTTTAGCAGAAGGCACGAAAGCAGTAGCTGCGGCTCTTGCCTCCGTTTGCGGAAAAGCTACCACGATTATCGGTGGAGGTGATTCGGCCGCTGCGGTGCAGGTGCTCGGCTATGCAGACAAAATGAGCCATATTTCAACGGGTGGCGGTGCTTCGCTTGAACTTTTCGAAGGCAAAGTACTTCCTGGTATCGCTTGTCTTAACGATAAATAAAAACTTTCGCAAGGGCGGACGGCGTTCGCCCTTGTCTTACGCATAAAAATAAAATTTGAGGAGAATACTATTATGAGAAAACCTATTATTGCTGGCAACTGGAAAATGAACAACACCGCTTCCGAAGGCGTTGCGCTCGTAAACGCAATTGCGCCCCTTGTGAAAGAAGCGAACTGCGACGTGGTCGTATGCGTACCTGCTATCGATATCCCCGCCGTTTCCGAAGCGCTTAAAGGCACGAATATCGATCTTGGCGCAGAAAACGTACACTTCGCAGAAAAAGGTGCGTATACGGGGGAAATTTCCGCCACTATGCTTTTAGAATACGGCGTGAAATACGTTATTATCGGACACAGCGAACGCAGACAATATTTCGGTGAAACGGACGAAACCGTAAATAAGAGAACGCTCACCGCGCTCAAAGCGGGGCTTACCCCTATCGTTTGTATCGGCGAATCTTTAGAAGAAAGAGAAGGCGGTAAGACGGAAGAAGTTCTTGCAACGCAAATCCACGAAGGTCTTAAAGACATTGAAGATATCACGAAAATCGTAATCGCTTACGAACCCGTTTGGGCTATCGGCACGGGCAAGACCGCAACGGCGGAACAAGCCAACGAAACGATTGCGTTTATCCGTAAAACGGTAGGCGAAATGTTCTGCTCTAAGTGCGCGGAAAAGCTTCGTATTCAATACGGCGGAAGCATGAACGCGGGCAACTGCAAAGAGCTTATGGCTATGCCTGAAATCGACGGCGGTTTAATCGGTGGCGCTTCTTTAAAAGCCCCTGACTTCGCTACGATCGTAAACTTCGATAAATAAGCTTTTCAAAAAAACAACGGGGGAAGGTAGGCTCAACGCATACCTGCCCCCTACCTTTTGATATTTAGGAGAATTATTATGAAAACACCTTACGCTATTATTATTATGGACGGCTACGGGATTAACCCCAGCCAAAACGGAAACGCGATTTATGCGGACGGTAGCAAATATATCAACGAGCTTACGGCGCAATACCCTTCCACGCAAATCGGCGCAAGCGGTATGAGCGTAGGTCTTCCCGACGGACAAATGGGCAACAGCGAAGTCGGGCATTTGAATATCGGCGCGGGCAGAATCGTATACCAAGACCTTACGAAAATCACCAAAGAGATTATGGACGGCACGTTTTTTGAAAACGCGGAGCTGTTAAAAGCAATGCGCTCAGCCAAAGAAAAAGGCAAAAAATTGCATTTATTCGGCTTAGTTTCCACAGGCGGTGTGCATAGCCATACCGAACATCTCTACGCGCTTGTAGAAATGGCGAAAAAACAAGGTCTTGACGACGTTTACGTGCACGCATTCACCGACGGACGGGACGTTGCCCCCACTTCCGGCGCAGACTTTTTAAAGGATTTGCAAGCGAAGATGAACGAATTAAACTTCGGTCAAATCGCTTCCGTTTCGGGCAGATACTATGCAATGGACCGCGATAACAACTGGGACAGAGAAGAAAAAGCGTACGATATGCTCACGCTCGGCACGGGCGTACAGTTCGAAGGCAGTGCGGAAGAAGCGGTAAAGGCATCGTATGCAAACGGCACGACGGACGAATTTATCCTTCCCACGAACTTGACGAAAAACGGCAAGCCCGTTGCGCTTATCGAAGAAGGCGATAGCATTATTTGTTTTAACTTCCGCCCTGACAGAGCCAGACAAATTTCGAGAATGTTCTCGCAAAAGAATTTCCCGTTCGTGGATTCAAAGACGGGCGCAACGCTTGGTTTTGAGCGCAAAACGGGTTTCCTTTCCCCTTGCTACGTAGGCTTTGCGGTATACGATTCTTCCTTCGAGAACGTAGGCGTGGCTTTCCCGCCCGACGAGATCACGAACACGCTCCCGCAGTATCTTTCTTCGCTCGGCTTAAAGCAGTTGCATATCGCCGAAACGGAAAAATACGCCCACGTGACCTTCTTCTTCAACGCAAAATTAGAAGCGCCCGTCGAAGGCGAAACGCGTATCGTTATTCCTTCACCGAAAGTAGCAACTTACGATTTACAGCCAGAAATGAGCGCATACCCCGTCACCGAAAAGGTTTTGGAAGAACTCGACAAAGGCGAATACGACGTGGTGATTTTGAATTTCGCCAACTGCGATATGGTTGGGCATACGGGCGTCATGGAGGCGGCTATTAAAGCCGTGCATACCGTTGACGAATGTGTGAAAAAAGTCATTGATAAAATCCTTGCAATGGGCGGAAGCGCACTCGTCACAGCCGATCACGGCAATGCCGACCAAATGATTGCAGACGACGGCGTGGGCGCGTTTACCCAACACACGACGAACCCCGTACCCGTTATTCTCGTTTCTAAGGAATATCAAAACGCGAAGCTGAAAGAAGGTGGCGTTCTTGCCGACCTTGCCCCGACTCTTCTTGATATGATGAACGTTCCCCAACCCAAAGAAATGACGGGAAAATCCTTACTTGAAAAATAAAATTTTTCTCTCTACGCCGACGAGCCAAACACCGTCGGCGCAAATTTTAGGAATTTTTATAAAAAAACGGAAAACGAGCGCAAAAACAGTTGCGATATTTTCAAGAGTATGGTATAATTTTTAAGTATTCAAGCAAACGAAAGTGCGCTGAACGGAAAACTAAGAAAAAGGATGAAAACGCTATGTTGAACCTTATCAATCTTTTATCCCCTACGGAATATTACGGCTTATACGAACTTGCAAGCCGCGTAATTGCAATTTTAATGTTCGTGACCGCTTTGGTCGCTATCGTACTCGTGTTGCTTCAACCCAGCAACTCTTCGGGTATCGACGCACTCGGCGGGTCGAGCGAAACGTTCTTTGGAAAGAACAAGGGTAAATCTATCGAAGCGAAAATGAAAAAATGGACGTTTATCTGCCTTGCGGTGCTTTTAGTCTTGGCGTTTGCGTTCTATATTCTTCCCCCTTTCTTCTCCTAAACATTTCTTTGATTTTACGGCGGCTTTTGAAAAGAAAGCCGCTTTTTTCTTCCTTTTTGGCATATACTTTATATAAGGAGGTATACGTGATTGAGTGCGAAAGAACAAATATCCGAGCTGTTTTTCGACGGCACGCTCGGCAATAAAACGATTGATGAAATTTTAAAAATTCTCAAAATCCCTTATCGGGAAAAACGGCGAATGATCGACTTGCTCGAAAATTTAGAAAAAGACGGCGTAATTTTCAAAAACGACGGGGGCAGGTATGGAACGAGTGAGCAATTAGGGCTTATTCAAGGAGTACTTTCAGGCAACGAGCGCGGGTTTGCGTTCTTGCGCCCGAGCGGAGAAAGCTTTGAAACCGATTTCTTTATCGCGCATAAAAATTTGCACGGCGCAATACACGGCGACGAAGTACTTGCCGAGCGCGTTTACGGTCGGTCTGATGACGAAGCGTCCGTCGTAAAAATTTTAAAGCGGGGCTACACGCAAATCGTAGGCACTTTTCGAAAAGACAAACGAGCGGGGTATCTTTACCCCGACGACCAACGGTATTTTTCGGAAATTTATATCCCCCTTTCCAACTGTTTTGAAATTCCAAACGGTGTGAAAGCGGTTGCAAAAATCACCGATTATCCCAAAGGCAAAGCGCCGGGCGGAGAGATTATTGAAATTTTAGGCGACGAAGAAGATTTTTTTGCGGAAGAGCTTTCGATTATTCGCTCTTTTAATCTTCGAGAAGAATTCCCCGAACGAGTAGAAAAAGAAGCGGAAAACCAAGAACGGAAAGGGATTTCCCCCGCCGAACTTGAAAACCGCAGAGATTTTCGGGATAAGCTTATCGTGACGATCGACGGCGCAGACACGCGGGATATCGACGACGCGATTTCCCTTGAAAAAATCGACGGCGAATATTTGTTAGGGGTGCATATCGCGGACGTTTCACATTACGTTGGCTATCGTTCTATTCTCGATAAAGAAGCCTTTGAACGAGGTACGAGCGTGTATTTTCCCGATTGTGTGCTTCCTATGCTCCCGCGCGCGCTTTCCAACGGCATTTGTTCTTTAAACGAAGGCGAAGACCGCTTGACCCTTTCTTGTTTGATGCGCATAGACAAAAAAGGCAACGTGAAAGACAGCGAAATCGTAGAAGGGATAATCCGCTCCGCGCATAAAATGACCTACGACGAAATCACCGCCATTTTAGACGGTGAAAAAAGCGTAAGCGAAAAATACGCCAACGTAAAAGATACCGTTTTCTTGTTTGCGGAATTGACCCGTATTCTACAAGCTAATCGACAAAAGAAAGGCAGTATCACGCTTGACGTAAAGGAAGCCAAAATTCTTTTAACGGACGACGAAATTATTATCCCTGACTACGAACGGGCTTTTTCCCATCAAATTATTGAAGCGTTTATGGTGCTTGCCAACGAAACGGTTGCGGAATTTATGCAGTCTATCGAAGCTCCTTTCGTTTACCGTATCCACGAAAAGCCAAACGAAGAAAAAGCGACCACCTTCCGCGCATTTGCGCAGTCGCTCGGCTTAAACGCCCGATTCGTTCCCGACGACGTGAAGCCTTACGATTATCAAAATCTTTTAAAATCGGCAGAAGAGTTGCCCGTTTATTCGGTGTTAAACCGCGTAATGCTCCGTTCTATGCAAAAGGCGAGATATTCCCCTGAAAACGTAGGACATTTCGGGCTTGCAAGCAGTTGTTATTGCCATTTCACTTCCCCTATCCGTCGATATCCCGATTTATGTATTCATAGAATTATCAAAGACGTAATCAACGGAAAATACGCCCAAGCGCAAGAAACCTACGGCGGGTTCGTTGCGGAAGCGGCGAAACAGTCTTCGGAAAAAGAGCGAAACGCCGCCGAAGCAGAACGGGAAGTAGACGCTTTATATATGACGATGTATATGAGCGAACGGATAGGCGAAGAATACCAAGCGGTGGTTTCGGGCGTGACGAACAACGGATTGTTTGCCGAACTTCCCAACACGATTGAAGGGTTTATCCCCGTTGAAACTTTAGAAGGAAGCTTTGAGCATATCCCTGAAAAATTCTTGCTCAAAGGCTCGAAAATCAGCTTTTCTATCGGCGAAGAAATACGCGTAAAAGTCGTCGGCGTAGACTTTGCTCGGCGCAGAACGGAATTTTTATTTTTAGAAAAAACAAAAAACGACTAACCAAAGGAGCGAACGGATTATGAAAGTGATTGCGGTAAACAAAAGCGCGTCTTTTGAATATTTTATTGAAGAAAAATACGAAGCGGGTATCGTCTTGGAAGGAAATGAGATTAAGTCTTTACGGGACGGCGCGGTGAATATGAACGACAGCTTTTGTTTCGTGCGCGGAAACACCGTTTCCGTGAAAAATATGCATATCGCTTTATACGATAAGTCGGACGCATTCAGCACCAAAGACACCCGAAGGGATAGAAAATTACTTTTGCATAAAAGCGAAATCGCCAAGATTGCAGGAAAAATCAATCGTCAAGGCTACACGCTCGTACCGTTAAAAATTTATTTAAAGGACGCGCTCGTGAAAATGGAAATCGCCCTTTGCAAAGGCAAACATACCTTTGATAAGAAACAATCGATTGCCGACCGCGACCGCAAGCGGGATACTGATAGGGAAATTAAACAAGCGGGATTTTAACCGTAAAAAAGTCGCTTAAAAGCGACTTTTTTAATATTCCTTTTTAAGCGACTTACTAAAACCGCGTTGGCGAGTTTCGATTAAATGATAGGTTTTCAGCGTTTCAAAGGGAAAATACACGGGACTTTTGGGCGAAGAAAACTCTACTTCGCCCGAAACGCCGACGGAAACTGCGTAGCCTTTGGCGCAAAATAAAATGGGAACACCGAATGAAAAAGCGTTCGCCCGAAGCATTACGAGCTCAATCGCCCCCGCCCCCTGCCCGAACGGACACACGATAAAATCACAGCCCGCAAGGCAAAGAGCTTTCACCACTTCAAAAAAGTATAAATCTTCCGCAACGATAACCCCCATTTTTCCTTTTTTCGTTTCAAAAACACGAGCGCAAGCTCCTGCATTCCACTCGCCGTCTATCACGTTGAGCATATCCGAAACTCCTAAAATACGCCCGTTTTCCGCCACTAAAACAGATTTCCGTTTAAGCCCGCGCGTGTCCGTGACGAACCCGCAAACGACGACGGCGTTCCGTTCTTTGGAAAGACGGGCAAGCTCTTCAAAATATCCCGTTTCGCCTTTTAGCTCCCGTTCATAGCTGACCGCTTCCACGCCTTGAAAGCCAAACACGAACAAATCTGCCTGTTCCCCCGTCGCTTTTTTTGCAAACGCGCGGGGAGATTCCTTGCTCACGCAACAAACCTTCATACCCACCTCCACTCTTTATTATATACAAAGCAAAGTCGCTCTTGTGCCTTTAAAGACTGTCAAAACTTTTCTTTTTTGCGTATAGTGTAATAGGCGAAGTATATTCGGATAAATTTTCGTCAATACTTAAAAAAAAGCAAGGAGGCGCGTATGTTTTGGGCAGGACTCGCCGTCGGCTTTTTCGTCGGCGGAAACTTCGGAGTATTTTTAATGGCACTTTTTAAAATGAAGAAATAAACGCTCCCGTCGGAATTCCGACGGGAGTTTGGTTTTTATAAAATTATTGCGCGTATTTTTGTACGATAGCTTGCAATTCGTCAAGTCTTTCAATCATATTCTTGGCAAGCTTCAAATGACATCTTGCCCGCACCAAGTTTTGGTCTTCGTAGTGCGTTCTGAAATACTCGTCCCCGTCCAAATAGTCGGTTAAAAATCTCATACCGCATTCCACCGTCATTGCCACCGCACCAAGCGCAAGCGTTTTTCTTTCTTCGTCCGTTAAAAGCTCTTTGACCGCACCGACGAACCCGCGCGCAAACGCTTCGTATTTTTCCATATCAACAGCAACTTTCAAAAGGTCTTTCTCGTCTTCTTCCCCCGTCGACGCCGCTATACGCACCGCGTCGCCAAAGTCAAAGGCGATAAGTC
>CAJGCN010000032.1 GCA_904501815.1 uncultured Clostridia bacterium | reverse complement strand
TATTGCCTTTATCGGGCGAATATCTCACGACCGTGCGTTTGACGGCGGGCGGGCTTTGCGCGCTTGCGGAGTTTGACGTGGATAGCGCGGAAGACTTTAAGGTTTGCGTGACGGAAAGTTTACTCATTTTAAAGCGGAACGGGTATACGAGCGCTTCGATTGATTTTCTCGTGGGCGAAACGCTCGGTTGTAAGATTTGCGGAAAGGAAAAAGGCGGGGTCGTGGAAGATAGCTTAGACGACGAAATTTCTTTCGCGCTGTTAGGCGCGCTTATAGGCAACGCAGAGTTTACGAAAAACGCAGAAGGCAAAGTCGAAGCAATTGCCTTTGAAGGCTAAAAGGTTGGATTGACGGGTAAGGTATGGCAGACGAGAAAACGGAGAACTTGTTTCTTCAATATAAAGAGACGGGAGATATCGCCCTGCGCAATAAAATAGCCGAAAAGTATCTGTACATAGCGGATATTCTCGCGAAAAAGTTCGCCCACAGGGGCGTGGAATACGACGATTTGAAACAAGTGGCGTCGTATGCGCTTTTGCGTGGAATCGACCGCTTTGATCCGTCGCTCGGAATGCAGTTTACGACCTTTATTACCCCTACGATTGCGGGGGAAATTAAAAATTATTTCAGGGATAAATCAAGAACGGTGAAATTGCCGAGAAAGCTTGGCGAACAAAACGCGCTCGTGCGCGGGTTCGTGGAAAAATACCAAACGGAAAAGGGGTGTACGCCGAGCACCAAAGAAATAGCCGAAGGGCTTGCAATGGCGGAAGAAGAAGTCATTCACGCGCTCGAAGTCGGGGGTACGCTTTCGCTCGATAGAATGGCGGCGAATGAAGACGACGAAAACCGCTCCTTGCACGATTTGCTTCCAAGCGCCAAAGACGAATACGAAGATTTTGAAACCAAAGAGAGTATTCGCGCGGCAATGAAAGATTTTTCCGATTTGGAAAAAAAGGTGATTAAATACCGTTTCGTCGATCAGCTTTCGCAAAGCGATACGGCGAAAAAGTTAGGCGTTTCGCAAATGTTCGTTTCGCGTATGGAAAGAAAATTGCTCGTCCGTCTTCGCGAACGCTTGAAAGATTCTATTTAACGGTAGTATTCCAAGAAAAAAGAAAAAGGAGAGAGAAGATGTTTTTTGAAATTAACAATTCAGACGCATTGCAAAGCGCGTGGAATACTCTTTGCTCTTTCCTTATGGAGCATAATGCGAGTAAAGACGGGGTGTTCAATAGCAAACTCGTCGTCTACGAATTAGTCGGCAACGTGTTGCGCCATGCAAAAGGGGTTGCAACGGTATTGACCGAAGTAGACGGTGGCTACGTGCGTTTAGAAGTCCGTTCGTCTTCGCCGTTCACGCCACCCGATAAAAGCCGTTGCTCGGACGTATACGCGGAAAACGGCAGGGGGCTGTTTATCGTGGATAAAGTTTGCGAAGAGCGGGTGTTTACCCCCGACGGCGGTATTCAAGTAAAAATACGAATTCGATAAAATGATATAATAAAAACGGTTGCGGAGTGATATGCACTCGCAACCGTTTTTTGTTTGCTTTAAGTTAAATTCTCGTCGAGAAAGAGTAAATCTTTGCCATAAGTCCGTCGGGTACTCTATCGCGGTATTGACCAAGATAGATAAAGAACTTGTGGAAGAACGCTCTGTTATCACCGCCGACTACGTATTCGGGAAGTTCGGGGAACGTACCTTTTACTTTCAAGATAAACAGTTCGGTGAATTGATTTCTTTCTTCGCCTTCGAGCGTGGCAATGAACGGGTCGAAAGATTTCGAGTTATAATAATCATATTCTGCCGTTTGAACGCTCGTCGTAGGAAGAGAAACGGGCGCAGGGGTAGGCGCGGGCTCTTCCGTTTCTACCGCTTGGACTTCCGTCGTTTCTTCGATTTCTTCTTGGACTTCCGTTGCATCAACGGGGATAGGACCGCCTTCGTAGGTAATCGCTTGGATTTCTTCTTCGGCTTCTTCTTGCGTTTCTGCTTCTTCTGCCGTTTCTTCAACGGGCGTTTCTTCTACTTCCGCCGCTTTCTTAGCCTTTCTTGCTTTCTTGTTTGCCGAGCCGATTAAAATCGCAGTAATCAACACTTGCAAGAGCGCAACGCCTGCCGCTACGATGGCAAACAAAAGCTTTGCGTCGGTGATTAAATCAATCGCAACGTATACGATTGCGCCACCCGCTAAAAGTTCGAAAATAAATACGATAAATTCAAACGCACGGCCTTTTTTCACCGTCAAGCGGATAAGCGCGATAAAAATCGCAAGAACCGCGATTGCCGATGGAACGAGTACTAAAAGTTTATAAGCTAAGTTTTCGTTAGCAATTTTTTCTACTTCGCCTGCGCTTGCGCAAAGCACGTAAGCGATTGCGCCTGCAAACGCGATAGAAAGCACGGCGTTCAAAAGGTTATACCAAGCTCTCTTGTTTTTGATTGCGCAAAGGATAAAGTATAAAAGGAACGCGCCGCCGAAACCGCCGAGCAAATAGTAATCAAGTTTAGCCGATTTGAGTGCGAACGCGCTGACTACGTACACGCTGAGCGCGTTGAAAGCGAGCGCTACGGTTGCAAAAAATGCCGAAAGCTTTACGATACGATATCTGCCCGTGAACAAATTAACGAGCGAAAGCACCGCCGATACGACTAAGAAAATAAGGCAAATATAAGTCGTAAGCCCATACGCAAGCGCAACGCCTGAATTGCCCGCAACAAGGGGAATAGCATCAAACCACTTGGAGTTTCCGCCCTTAATTAAGTCGAGAACGACCGAATACAAAGCTTTGGATTCAAGCGTACCCGTAAATACAGACACGGGAAGAACGACTGCCGCCGCGACGAGCGCAAGCACGAGCAGGGACAAAATACGATAGCCCCACTTGCCTTTTTTAGGTTTTTTTTGCTTAGGCGCTTTTTGGGGTTGTTCCGCAGTTTTTTCTTCGGGTTCAGCCGAGATAACGGGCTCTTCGACGAGCGCTTCTTCTTCGGGAAGTTCGTTTTGGACTTCTTCGTTGTAGTTTACCGATGTGTTATTCATAACAAATCTCCTGAACGTTATTTTATTCAAGTTTTTCTGCCTTGCGGAGAAAAAATTTATACGTATAGACTTTATAGTATTATACCACTTTTAGAAAGATATGTCAATACATAATAAAAAAGTTTTTGGAATTTTATTCCGACAATTGTATTTTTCGCAAAATTTTCTTTTTTATCACGAGAAAATGCGAAAGTTTGACGAAAAGACGAAAAGCAATAGGCAAAATCCTTGAAAAATTTTTGCGTTTGCGGTATAATAAATAAGATAAGAGTAAAGTTCGGTTGCAATAAAGTCGGACGAAAGGAGAAAAAATGAGCGAAATTGAAAAAATCGCTTCCGAGATTACGCAAAAACTACATATCCCGTTTACCTATTATAAAGAGAACGTACGCCCTGCGTCAGGGCCTGTTTGCGATAAGCAGTTCGAGGGTACGACGGACGACGGCGCGCATACCTTTTTTCGGTTTTTGTTTAAGAATATAGGGTATATCGGCGTAATCGACGGGGCGGGAGAGAAAGAGCGGGCGTATGCGACGATGCTCCCTTCTTATATCGAGAGCTTTTCGGAAAAGGAATCCGAGCTTTCCAAAACGGAATATTTAAAACGTATTTTGCAAGGGGAGTGTTCGCTGAACGGCATTTATAAATACATGACGAGATTTTCCGTGCGCGCGGCTGCGTGTTTCACGCTCGTCATTCGAACGAACGGAAAAATGGAAGAAACGCTTGCGCTCGTTTCACAATACGGCGGGAACAGCTTGGATACCGTCGTGAAAATGGACCAAAAGCATTGCGTACTTGTCAAATATCTGTCCGACGAAGAAAACGATTACCGTTCGACGGTGGACTACGCGGAGTTTTTGGTGCAGTCCTTGCGTGAAGAGTTAGGTTTGGAAGTAATCGTCGGGGTCGGGGGGAAAGTGCGTGAGCTTAAAGACGTGGCGTTTTCTTACGAACAGGCGTCTGCGGCACTTCGATATGCAGAAGCGTTCGGCGGGAAAGGAAACGTACATTCCTATCGGGAGTTTATGCTCGTGAAAATGCTTGAAGGAATTCCTGAAACTAAGCTCAACGAGTATTTGGCAGAGCTGATGGATGAATCGACGGAAGAGATTTTCGAAGACGAAGAAATGCTGGGAACGGCGGAAGAATTTTTGCAAAGCAGTTTGAACGTAAGCGAAACGTCCCGCAATTTGTATATGCACAGAAACACGCTTTTATACCGCTTAGACAAAATTGAGAAAGCGACGGGCTTAAATATACGCTTATTTTCCGACGCCGTTTGTTTCCGCGTGCTGACGTCTATTTATAAATTGCTCGGAAAATAAAAAGTTAGGTATGGAAAATCCAACGGTCGGATATATTTAATAGCGACGGTTGGATTTTATTTTAGATCAGACGAAAGGAGAAAAAATGCCCGAAGATTTTGAATTTGATTTTAACGGCGGGGAAACTCCGCAACCCTCGATAGAGAGCGAACCGCAACAAGCTCCTGTTGACGATCTCGCGCCCCCGAAAAAGGGCAAAGGGAAAAAGATTGCTTTGCGTGCGTTGGCGCTCGTGGGCGCGTTTTTGTTGGGTGTACTCACCTGTTATTTTTCTTTCGACAGCGAGTTTCGCGCCTTGTCGAGATTGAAAAAAGCGGTGCAGAGCAACTACTACGAAAAGGTTTCCGATAAAGAATTTTACGACGTTTTGTTTAAAGCGGTGAACGAAAATTTGCTCGACCCCTATTCCGCCTATATGAACCCCGACGAGTTTGCGGACTATCAAACGGAAGCGACGGGGGAATGGAGCGGAATCGGCATCACCTTTTTAGTCAAAGACGAAAAGGGAAACGATTGCTTGCAAGTTGCAGATATTTCTGGCAATTCTCCTGCCGAGCACGCAGGCATAAAGGTCGGAGAATACGTGTTGGGTTTTGGAAAAACGGCGGAAGAAATCAAGCAAAACGTAAAATTTAAAGATTTTTCCGAGTTTTTAGACGGCTTTAAAGCGGGCGAACCCTTTTTCGTTTGCGTAAGCGACGGAACGAACAGCCGAACCGTTTCCCTTTCGCGTAAGGCGTTTATTGAAAACTACGTGTTTTATCGCGCGAAAACTTCCGCTTACCGTTTCACGGGCAGTACGGCTACGACGATGGAAGATTACGACGGCGTTCTCAGCGTATTAGACGAGAAAACGGCGTATATACGGTTAAAGCAATTTAACGGTGGCGCGGTAGAGCAATTCCGACAGGCAATGAATAAATTCAAAGCGGAAAATAAGATTGACCTTATTCTCGACCTGCGTGAAAACGGCGGGGGATATATGGATATTTTGCAAGAGATTTCTTCTTATTTTTGCAAATCTTCCCAAGCGAAAAACCCGTTAATCGCTATCGCGCGCGAACGGGACGGCGACGAAGACAGGTTTCACGCTTCAGGCAACGTGTATAAAAAATACTTTTCGGAAACTTCGCGTATTCGCGTTCTTGCCGATAATCAAACGGCTTCGGCATCCGAATGTCTGCTTGGCGTTTTGCTCGATTACGGCGCGTGTTCGTATTCGGATATTTGTTTATCCAAGCGTGGCGGAGAAGCCAAGACCTACGGCAAAGGGATTATGCAAACGACGTATCCGCTTTCGCTGATCAATCCCGATGCAGTAAAACTAACGACGGCAAAAATTCTTTGGCCGAAATCGGAGAACTGTATCCACGCACGCGGACTTTTACCCGAAGACGGTTGTAAAACGGTTGAAGAACACTACGTCGGCGATACCGAAATTATCAACGCTTGGCAACTGTTTCAAAGCTAACATCCCGTTTAATAGGAAGTCCAGAAACTCAGTTTCTGGTAGGGCGCAGGGGCGAAGCCCCGCATTATCGGACTTAAGTAAGCAACCATAGGTTGCGCTATTTTCGTGGCTTTGCCACGCAATCGCCCAAAGGGCGAAAAGACGGAAAGCTTTGCTTTCCTTTTATGGGTACTTTATTTCGTGGGCTTTGCCCACGCCCACAAGGGGCAACGCCCCTTGACCCTTGTAAAGGGGAGTTTCTGGATTTTCCGTTTAGGGAAGGATAACACAAAAACGCATACCGTGAGGAGGTATGCGTTTTTGCGTTTTTGATGTGGAGGTTCATCTGAAGATGAAACGTTTTGTGGCTTTATTATACCGCAGGAGTTTGAAAATACTATTTCAAAACGGTGATAATTCGTTGAAAATTCTTATTTTTTCAACGACGCTAACGCCTTAGCCACTACGTTTTCAACCGTGAAACCGAAATGCGTGAATAACGCGCTTGCAGGACCAGACGCGCCAAAGCTCGTCATGGCTACGATTTCGCCGTTGTCGCCTGCGTATTTATACCAGCTATACGGCGAGCCTGCTTCTACGCATACTCTCGCTTTCACGGATTTGGGAAGTACGCTTTCTTTATAGTCTGCGCTTTGTTTTTCGAATTCTTCCATACAAGGCATGGAAACTACTCTCGCGTTTACGCCTTGTTCGGCAAGTACCGCTTTCGCCTTCACGCAAAGCTCGACTTCCGAACCCGTACCGATTAACAATACGTCGGGCGTGCCTTCGCAGTCTTCTAAGACGTATCCGCCTTTCAACGCTTGCTTACCGCTGTTTGCGTATTGAGGCAGGTTTTGACGGGTAAGCACGAGTACCGTAGGTTCTTTACCGCTCATTGCCGAAACCCAAGCCGCCGCCGTTTCTTTGCCGTCAGCGGGGCGGAAGACTTTCACGCCGGGAATGGAGCGGAGCATAATTAACTGTTCGACGGGTTGATGCGTAGGACCGTCTTCGCCAACACCGATAGAGTCGTGCGTCATAATATACGCAACGGGCAGTTTCATAAGCGCGGACAAACGGAGCGCAGGCTTTAAATAGTCTGCGAACACGAAGAAGGTCGCGCAGTACGCTTGTAAACCGCCGTGCAATTGCATACCGTTTGCAATCGCCGCCATTGCGTGTTCACGGATACCGTAGTGCAAGTTTCTGCCTTCTCTCGTTTCAGGACTGAACGTGCCGTATTTCACGTCAGCCGTGTCTTTCATTTCCGAAAGGTTGGAAGGGCCGAGATCGGCAGAACCGCCGATTAACGAAGGAATTTTCGCCGCGAGTTGGTTGAGTACTTTTGCGGACGTTTGACGGGTTGCCATCGGCTTTTCAAATTCGTAAAGTTCGTCCATTTCGTCGAAGTTGGGCATTTCGCCTGCCATGACCGATTTATACGCCGCCGCAAGTTCGGGATAGTTAAATTCGTATTCCGCGAACATCTTTTTCCAGTTCATTTCCTGTTCTGCGCCCGCTTTACCAGCGATTGCGCAATGTTCAAAGACTTCTTGCGGGCAGTCGAACGCTTCCGCGCACGGCCAACCGAGTTTCTCTTTCGTTTTTTGTAAGTTGTCTGCGCCGAGCGGTGCGCCGTGACATTTCGCGCTACCTTCTAAAGGCGAACCGTAGCCGATTCTCGTGTGGCAAATAATGACGGACGGTTTATCCGTTTTTGCCTTCGCCTGTTCGATTGCAGCAGAAAGAGTTTCTACGTCGTCGGGGTTAGAAATAAGGTCTACGTGCAGAACTTGCCAGTTTTGCGCCGCGAAGCGCGCGCCGATATTTTCTTTGAACGCCACGTCGGTATCCCCTTCAATCGTGATATCGTTATCGTCGTAAAGGAGAATTAACTTGCCAAGACCTTGCGTACCCGCAAACGAGCAAGCTTCATAGGAAATCCCTTCTTCTAAGCACCCGTCGCCACAAATTGCGTAGGTGTAGTGGTCGACGACGGGGAAACCGGGACGGTTAAACTTCGCTGCAAGGTTTGCTTCCGCAAGCGCCATACCGACGGCGTTGGCAATCCCTTGTCCCAAAGGACCGGTCGTCGTTTCTACGCCAGCCGTATGACCGTATTCGGGATGACCGGGCGTTTTCGAACCGAGTTGACGGAAATTCATCAAGTCTTCCTTTTCAAGCCCCATACCGTAGAGATAGAAAAGGGAATAGTCGAGCATAGAGCCGTGCCCCGCCGAGAGAATAAATCTGTCGCGGTTATCCCATTTCGTGTTTTTGGGGTTAAACTTTAAAAAGTTTTGGAAAAGCGTGTAAGCGATCGGTGCGCAACCGAGCGGAAGTCCGGGATGTCCGGATTTTGCTTTTTCGATAGCTTCTGCCGATAAAATTCTTACCGCGTTAATAGTAGTTTTAGTGACGTCCATTTGAATATCTCCTGTTTTATTAGTTTCTTTTTTAAGTTCTTTGACCGCTTTCGGTGCAGTTTTGATAGCGTCCGTCAACGGCGTTAAGTTCAAGCAATCGTAGTCTTTTAAAAATTCGTATAACTGAGAAAGAATTTCGCCTACTCCCCCAACGCTATCGCTTTCCGCGTTAATCGGCAAGATAGGGTCGTGCAAACTCATTCGAAGAAGCAACCACCCGTCGCCGTGCGCTTTGTCGAAAGAAAGCCTAAACCCTTCGTAATTGTCCTTTGCAGGGGTTGCGTACGGTAATTTTTCCGCGTAAGTTTGGAATTTTTCGATTATCTCGTTTCCGACTTTTTTAAAATCTACGCCTTCGTTAAAGCGTAAGCGTACTTCTTTGGCTTCTTTGGGCGAAGGCATAGAGGAAATCAAATCGGTAAGATTTTTGCCTTTTTTCGCCATTTTTGCAAGCGCGATTAAAAGCCTTGTTATCAAATACGCGCCGTCGTCAAGGAAGTAATTTTCCTTTAACGCCGCGTGCCCGCTCGTTTCGATGGCAAGGGGCGTGTATTCGCCCGCTTCGTTCAAGCGAATCGCTTCGTTGATGACGTTTTTATACCCACGCTTAAAGCGGTGATGTTTTCCGCCTTGTTCTTGAATAAACCGAGCCAACCCGTCGGAAGTGACGGAATCGGTGACGATCGTGCCTTTCTTTTCTTCTAAGAGTACGGCGGAAATCAACGCGATCAAACGGTTGCGGTTAATTTCTTCTCCGCCTTTATCAACTGCGCCCGCGCGGTCTACGTCCGTGTCGAAAATAATCCCAAAATCGGCGTTCGTGCGTTTGACCTGTTCGCAAACGGACTTCATAGCCGTTCCGTCTTCGGGGTTGGGGATATGGTTGGGAAATCTGCCGTTCGGCTCTAAAAATTGCGAACCGTCCGTGTCTGCCCCAAGCGGTGCAAGAACTTTACTTGCGTAAAACCCGCCCGCGCCGTTTCCTGCGTCTACGATAATTTTTTTGCCTTTGAGCGGGGTTTCGCTCCCCGTCGCTTTTCTTACCGTTTCCACGAGATTAGCGGCGTATTCGTCGAGATAGGGCTTAAACTCAATCGTGATAGGCTGTTGGGAAAGAGGGAAATTCCCTTCCGCCGCTAAGGTGAGAATAGCCTTGATATCTTCGCTTTCCAAGCCCCCGTCTTTGGTGAAAAATTTCAGCCCGTTGCGGTTAAAAGGCAAATGGCTTGCCGTAATCATAATCGACCCGTCGCAAGGCGTTTTTTGTAAACGCTTTTCGTCTTTTAACAGCATAAACATCGACGGCGTGGTGGAAAGCCCCGTGATAATCGCCACGTTGCCCGTTTTCGTAATCCCGTCCGTTGCCGCTTGGCGCAACTCGTCTGCAGAAATACGGGAATCCTGTCCGATTGCCACGCGTACGCAAGACTTGCCCGTTTTAGCCTTTAACCATTCGCAAAAGGCTTTGGCGATATTCGTCGTTTTTTCTTTCGTTAAATTGACCGCTTCGCCCGCTACGCCTTCAACGGCAATTCCGCGCACGTCCGTGCCGTTTTTAAGAAGCAAATATTCTTGCAGGTTGCTCATATAAACCTTCCTTCGCTTGCGCGCTTGCGCGCACAAAATATTACGTTATTATTATAGCGTTTTTTTCGTTCTTTTTCAAGTCTTTTGCCTTACAAAAGCTAAAAAATTTTCAAGGAAAAGAATTTTTCTTTTTTAAAAGGAAAAAATATAAATTTTGTCGAAAAAAGTCGCCTCGTACTATTGACAGAATATTTTGAGTATGCTATAATAGTTTTATCATATAAATATATGACAAATTCAAAATGTGGAGAAAACAGTATGCGTTTGTTTGACGTATCGACGGATTCGACGGGTGATTTGAAAAAACCGTATAGAGAAGAAAGAGATATTTGGTTCGTGCCTTTGACCTTTACGATGGAAAAGAACGGTGCAATCGAAGAAGGCTTAGATAATTTCCAAACGGAAGAAGAATATTTTGCGTTTTACGATAAGGTGGCGGACGGATATTTCCCCCGTACCGCAAAGCTTAACTACGAAGCGCACGTAGCGCATTTTACGAAAATGGCGGAAGCGGGCGTAAAAGACGTGTTGCATTTTATGATCTCGTCGGGGCTTGCCGATACTATCAATATCACCAAACAAGCGGCGGCGGACGTAAAGCAAAAATACCCCGATTTTAACATGTTTGCCGTTGACCCTTTGACGGCGACGATTGGACAGGGTATGCTCGCAAGTGTGGCGGCGGATTGCAGAGATAAAGGTATGACGGCGCAGGAAACCTACGATTTATTGATAGAGCTTCGTCAGCGTATTCAACATTGTATTATCCCGAACGATTTATTTTATTTAAAAAAAGGCGGGCGCGTTTCGGGTGCAAGCGCGGCAATCGGGACGATGCTTAACATTAAACCTATGCTCGCGTTCGATCCCGAAGGGAAACTCAAAACGCTGGAAAAATGCAAAGGCATGAAAAAGGCGTTTGCGCGAGTAATCGACACGATGTCAAAGGCGAAGATTGACCCGAAATATAACGTAGCGATCGTGGTGCATACGAACAACGAAAAAGGCGCAAACGAATTAGCGTCGCTTATAGAAATGAAAACGGGCGTAAAACCCCTTATCACGATTATGGGACCCGTTATCGGGTCGCACGTAGGGCCTGGTTCGGTTTCCTGCGGTTGGATTTCCACGATCACGCGCGAAGAATTGCTCTCTTCGAAATATTAATAAAGGGAAACAGAAAAAGCGACGATAGGTCGCTTTTTTGCTTGTTTTTAAATAATATATATGGTATAATTTAAGAAAATATAAAAACGCTAAGGTACGCTTTTTGTAATGGAAAAGCGTTGAAAAGGGAAGAGAGAATACCTTCGGGTTTTGCTCCGCTGCCCCCGCAACCGTACGAGTGCCTGCGATTGTTCACTGTGAAAACGGGAAGGACGATAGCGAGAAGTTTTTCAAGGGTACTGTAAGCCGAAAGACCTGCCTTGCGTTTTAACGACGAACTTTTCGAGGGGATGCGAAAAAGAGCGTTTCTCTGCCATATCAATATGGCGGTGTTTTCGTTGCCTTTTTTCCGTATATTCTTCGGAGAAAAAGGCTATTTTTATTATAAAGAATTTATTAAAAAGGAGAGCTTTCTTATGAAAAAAATCAGAAGTTTTTGTTTTGCTTTATTTGCGACGATTTTGTCGTTGTTTGTGCTCGTTTCTTGCGATTCTTGCGACGAAGGACGGGCAAAAAGCACGGTCGTAGAAAAAAGCGACACACTCGTCGTGATAAAAACGACGGACGTTCAAGGCAGATACTCGCTGGAAGATTGCTTAGACGATTTAGAAGATGCAGGCACGCTTTCCGTTGAAGAAGAAAACGGCATGATCGTTTCCTTAAACGGCGTTGCTAATCAAGGCTCGTCGTATTGGTTCATTTATACGTCGGACGAACAGAGTGTGAATAAAACTTGGGGTTCTTGTGAATACGACGGAAAAACCTACTATTCCGCCGCGCTTGGCGTAGAGCAATTAAAGGTAAAAGAAGGCGCGTTGTATATTTTCGTATACGAAACGTATCAAGGCTAAACAGCTCGAATTTTGTCGAAAAGCCATAGGCAGGGTTGAGATGAACGAAAGAAATACCAAAGAAAAAAGAATAAACTCCGCGAAAGAATGTGCCTTTCTCGCCGTATTCGTCGCGCTCGTACTTGCTTCGCAACTTGCTCTTTCGGCGATTCCCGGCGTAGAGCTTGTAAGCGTGTTGTTTATCACGTATTCGTTCGTATTCGGGGCAGGCAGGGGCGCGTTGTCGGCGACGGCGTTTTCCCTTCTTCGGTGTTTTTTATTCGGCTTTTTCCCGAACGTGCTTGCGCTGTATTTAGTATATTATAACTTACTTACGCTATTATTCGGCTTTTTAGGCAAACGCCCTATTCAGTCGGGTTGGAAACAACTCTTATTGCTCACCCTTATTGCTTGCGTATGCACGGTTTTGTTCACGGTCATAGACGATATTCTCACGCCGTTATGGTACGGATACACGGCGCAGGCTTGGCGGTTATACGCGATCGGCTCGTTATATTTTCTATTCCCGCAAGTGATTTGCACGGCGATAAGCGTACCGTTATTATTTTTCCCGTTGAAAAAAACGTTCGGAATTGCACGGCGTGGCTTATAAAGACAAAGTTTAAGGGCTTATTCCCCGTCAGGAAGTCCAACCCCTATAAGGGGCAAGGGGATTATCCCCCGTCGGGAAGTCCAGAAACTCAGTTTCTGGTGGGGTGCGGGGCGACGCCCCGTATAATCGGAGTTAAAGAAGCAAAACAAAGTTTTGCGCTATTTTCGCCCTTTGGGCGATTGCGTGGCAAAGCCACGAGAACGGAAAGCAAAGCTTTCCTTTTTAAAGTCCGTTAGTTTCGTGGGCTCTGCCCACACCCGCAAGGGGATAATCCCCTTGACCCTTATTAAAAATCAGTTTCCAAACGAAAAACCGTCCGAGTGGTTCGGGCGGTTTTTTAGCTATGTAAATAGGGTAGGTCGGCTTGCATGC
>CAJGCN010000031.1 GCA_904501815.1 uncultured Clostridia bacterium | reverse complement strand
CGCAGGTTTCTACCGCTCAACGCAAGCGCCGTCCCGAACGACATTGCCGCGCGTTCTTTTTTCGTTTTCTTTTTGCCCTTTTTCGTAAGGTTTTCCGCAATCGGCTCTTCTTTTTCTTCCGCTTTCTCGGCTACCGCGTTTTCTTCGTATTCCTTGTCTTCTTCGGACAGTTCGTAGGGGTTAGAATCGGAAACCACGAGTCCGTCGGAAAGGCGGACGATACGGGAAGAATACTGCTCGGCAAGCTCGGGATTGTGCGTCACCATAATAACCAACCGTTCGCCTGCAATTTCGCGAATAAGCTCCATAATCTGCACGCTCGTCACCGAGTCAAGCGCGCCCGTCGGTTCGTCCGCAAGCAAAATTTCGGGATTATTCACCAGCGCACGCGCAATCGCTACCCGTTGCATTTGTCCGCCTGAAAGCTGGTTGGGACGTTTATAAAGCTCTGCGCCTAAGCCGACCTTTTCCAACGCTTCTTTGGCGCGTTGACGGCGTTCTTCTTTGGAAACGCCCGCAATCGTGAGCGCGATTTCCACGTTGCCCAACACCGTTTGGTGGGGAATTAAGTTGTAAGACTGAAAGACGAACCCGATACGGTGGTTTCTGTATACGTCCCACTCTCTGTCGCCGTAGTTTTTCGTGGATTTACCCGAAATAACCAAATCGCCCGACGTATAATGGTCCAACCCGCCGATAATATTGAGCATCGTGGTTTTTCCACAGCCGGACGCGCCTAAAATGGAAACGAATTCGTTTGCGCGGAACGCAAGCGAAACGCCCCTGAGCGCGTGAACGGTCGAACCGCCCGTCACGTAGTCTTTTTTTACGTCAATAAGTTTTAACATATATTTGTTCTCCAAAGGATAAATTGATACTGTGATAACCGCTCGGCTGTTTTCACCAAGCGTATTTAACGGTTATTTTTTCAGGGATTCTACCGTTTTTGCAAACTCGTCGGAAAGCGTTAAAAGCTGTTGCATTTTTTCTTCTCCAAACGCTTTGACGACCGCCCCTGCAAACTCCGCCGCCACCGAAACAGCCGATTCGTATTCCACGAGCGCGCTGTCGGAAAGTTCCACGTAAGCGATTTTATTTACGGGCGTTTTGAGCGTACGTTTTAACACCCCTTCCTTTTCTAATCTTTGTACGATTTGTGAGATAGCCGAACGGGTGACGTTCAATCTATCGGCAAGCTGGGTGGAAATATAGCGTTTGCCTTGTTCTTTGGCAAGTAAAATTTCCGCAATCAAGCGCAGCTCGGAATTATTAAAACGGGTTTTTTTATTCACGACCACCACGTTCTCCATTTGTTTGAACATAGCGAGAATTTTTCCTAAATATTCTTTGTTTTTGCTTTCGTTTTTCTTGTTAGTACTCATCTGTATACTCCTATTATTTTATGGGGATTTTATTATAGCGTATTCCTATCCATTTTGTCAAGCAATTAAACCTTTTTCGTTAAGCATTTCACCTTTTTTTCATATTGTGAAAAAATTTTTTGTTTTTTTCAAAAGGTTTGCTCTTCCGCTTGTCAAAATGCGTAAAAAATGCTACAATAATGGCAATAAACGAGCAAAAGGACGGGGTTATGAGAGATTTATTAGACTTTTTATCAACTTCCTACACGGCGTATCACGCCGTAGAAAACGCCAAGACATTATTGTTAAACGCCGGATTCGAAGCTTTATCCGAAACGGAAGACTGGGAACTTCAAGAAGGTGGGAAATATTTCGTAGAACGGGGCGGCAGTTCGCTAATTGCTTTTACCGTTGACGGGTTAGACAGATTTTCTTTTAAAATCACCGCTACGCACACCGACTCCCCTGCGTTAAAAATTAAAGAAAATCCCGAACGGAAAACGGACGGGTATTTGACCTTGAACGTGGAACGCTACGGTGGCGGAATTTTATATTCTTTCTTTGACAGACCTTTAAAAGTAGCAGGAAGGATAGTCGTCAACGACGGCGGAATTTTAAAAGCGGAAAACGTAGTTTCGGAAAAGTTTTTAACGATTCCCTCCGTTGCCATTCACCAAAACAGAACGGTAAACGAAAACTTTGCCGTCAACGCGCAAGTGGACCTTTGCCCCCTTGCAGGGCTTGCGGAAAACGGAAAAAACTGGCTGTCGTTCGTAAGCGAAGAAGAAGTGATTTCCCACGATTTATTCGTCGTGAACGGGGACATGCCCTATGCGTTTGGTCTTTCCGACGAATTTATCGCTTCCCCGCGTATTGATAATTTAGTTTGCACCTACGCGGCTTTGGAAAGCCTGTTATCGCACGATAAAAACGGCGGGATTTGCGTGGTGGCGTGCTTCGACAGCGAAGAAATCGGAAGCGAAACCTTTGAAGGCGCAGGCTCGGACTTTTTACAAACGACCTTAAAGCGCATTGCCTACGCTTTGAAATTCGACGAAAACGAATACGCCAAAGCCCTTGCAACTTCCTTTTTAATCTCGGCGGACAACGCGCACGGCGTACACCCCAACCACCCCGAAAAAACCGACCCGACCAACCGCCCTACGCTCGGCGGGGGTGTGGTCATTAAAACACACGCGGACAAAGCGTATACGACGGAAGCGTTGTCTTCGGCGATCTTAAAAACGGTATTCGACCGCGCGGAAGTAAAACGTCAAAGCTTTTTCAACCGTTCGGACGTTAGAAGTGGCGGAACGCTCGGAAGAGTTTCTCTCGGTCAGCTCGGCGTGCTCAGCGCAGATATCGGGCTTGCGCAACTTGCGATGCACTCCGCTTGCGAAAGCTTTGCAAAAAGCGATTTTAACGAGTTGGAAAAAGGGCTTACCGCATTCTACGGCTCGGATATTTCCATCAAAGGAAATCAAGCGGAAATTAAATAAGTACGGCAAGGATAAAACGGCTTTCCCGTTCGGGAGAGCCGTTTTTCTTTGGTAAACTATTCTTATTTGATAAACGCACGGAAGGCGAGATATTCTTCGTATAAATCCGCTTTGGAAATAACTTCGAAAGGAGAGTGCATGGCAATTACGGGTACGCCGATATCAATCGTGTTGATATTCATTTTCGCGATATATTTCGCCACCGTACCGCCGCCACCGACGTCTACTCCGCCAAGCTCGCCCGTTTGCCAAATAACGCCGTTTTCGTCGAAGATTTTGCGCAATTCTCCGATAAATTCCGCGTCGGCGTCGTTGGACGAAGATTTCCCGCGCGCGCCCGTGAATTTGGTCACCCCTGCGCCACAGGAAAGATAGGTGGAATTTAACGGTTCGGAAACGCTCTTATAGTTGGGGTCGTAGCCTGCGTTTACGTCCGCCGAAAGACATTTCGAGTTTGCGCGCACCGCCGCCGACGAAACACCGAACGAGCTTGCAATCGCGTCGATTAAATCGGTAAACAACGCGCATTGCATACCCGTCGTTCCTTCGCTTCCGATTTCTTCTTTATCGGCAAGCACGACCATAACGGTATGCTTATCGGACGGCTCGTCAAACAGCGCGGTATACGCGGGATAACTGCACACTCTGTCGTCGTGTCCGTACGCGCCCATAAGCCCCCTGTCCAGCCCGATATCACGAGCTTTGAAGGCAGGTACGAGCGAAAGCTCTGCGCTTAAAAAGTCCACTTCTTTAATGCCGTATTTTTCGTTTAAGATACGGAGCAAGTTTTCCTTGACAGTTTTATCCTTATCGTCTTTTGCCGCCGTATAGGGGATATTTCCAAACCAAATATTCAAATCTTCCCCGCCGATTCCTTCCCCGAGCGGTTTTGCGTTTTGTTTCGCCGCAAGGTGCGGAAGTAAATCGCTGATATAGAACACGGGATCTTTATCGTCTTCTCCGATTTTTACGTTGACAATCTCGCCGTTAGAAAGCACGACCGTACCGTGCAACGCAAGGGGGATTGCCGCCCATTGATATTTGCGAATCCCGCCGTAGTAATGGGTTTTTGCAAGGGCAATACCGTCGGCTTCGTAGAAAGGCACTTGTTTTAAATCAATACGGGGGCTGTCGATATGCGAAGCTAAAATACGAATCCCGTCGGTTGCGACGTTTTCCGTTCCCACGCGGATTAAATACAAATTTTTTCCGCGATTATTATAATACACTTTATCCCCCGCCTTGAGCTTTTGTCCAAACGCAAAGGGTTTATACCCCTTTTCTTTCGCGGCGTTAAGCACGTACGCGCAAGCTTCCCGTTCGGTTTTCCCTTCGTCGATAAACGCACGATAGCCTTCGGCGTAGTCAAAAATTTCTTTCATCAATTTCTCGTCTGCTTTTTCATAGACGTTCGTTCTTTTATAAGCAAGTTCGCTCATAGTTTTTCTCCTTTTGGTTTTATTATTTATTTTTGGAAATCTAAAAACTCTCTAACAAGGGTCAAGGGATATTGTCCCTTGTGGGGTGCAGGGGTGAAACCCCGCATATCTTGCCCCAGCGAAGCAACCGTAGGTTGCGTTCTTCTCGCCCTTTGGGCGATTGCGTGGCTATGCCACGAAAAGACGGAAAGCTTTGCTTTCCTTTTTGAAGTCCGTTTTTTCGTGGGCTCTGCCCACACTCGCCAGAAACTGAGTTTCTGGACTTCCTGTTAAGGGTTAGTGTAAAAATCCTTTGATGATTTGTTCTTCGGCTTCTTTTTCGGTAAGGCCTAAGGTCATTAGCTTGGTGAGCTGTTCGCCGGCTATCTTGCCGATTGCCGCTTCGTGGATAAGCTCTGCGTTTACGTCGTTTGCCGTTAAACAGGGCGCGGCAGATACGCATGCGTCGTCCATGATAATCGCGTCACATTCCGTATGACCGTGACAAGCGGCGTTGCCCGTCATCGTAGACACGAAATTTTGGCGGGAGTTTCCGCTCGCCACCGAACGCGACATAATATCCGCTCGACAGTTTTCGCCGTTCATTTCTACGATAAAATCCGTGTTCGCTACTTGCTCGCCGTGCGTGTATAATTTTTCCTTGACGATAAAATTCGCGCCCGCTTGCATCTTTACTTCCGTGATACGGTCGGTAGAGTCTATCCCTTTAATTTGCGTGGACTGCATTTCCATAGACGCGCCTTCGTCTAAATACACCACCGTTTTCGGGTTCATTACGTTCTTGCCGTTGCCGTCCCCGTCGCCGTAGTGTTTTTCCACGTATTTGACTTTCGCGTTTTTGCCTACGTAAAAAGTATGCACCCCGTCGTGGCGGGAAGTCATTTCCACGCCGCCGCAGTTGTGAATACCGCAACCTGCAACGATTACTACGTCGGCATCCGCTCCGATATGGAAATCGTTATACACCATTTCCTGCAAACCCGCTTTACTGATAATCACAGGGATATGCAAGCTCTCGTTTTTCGTGCCCGGCTTGATAAAAATATCAATCCCTGCCTTGCCGTCCGTTTTCGTCACGATATCGATATTCGCTGTACTGTTTCTGCCTTGCGTTTCTCCGTTTCCGCGAATGTTATACGCCCCTTCGGGCACGCCGTGCAAATCGGCTATTTTCAGCAGTAAATCTTTTTCAATCGCATCCATAACCGACTCCTTTACAGTTTTTCTTCCAGCACGCGACAAGTTTTCGCCGCGAGCAGTTTAGGCAAAATTTCGTCCTTTGCCCCTTGCGCTTCGATTTTGCCGTCTGCTATCACAACGATTTTATCGGCAATATTCAAAATACGCTCTTGGTGGGAAATAATCAAAATATTTCCTTTGGTTTTTTCGTGCATTTTTTCGAATACGGAAATCAAATTCCCAAAGCTCCAAAGGTCAATCCCCGCTTCGGGTTCGTCGAAGACGGAAAGCTTGGTCGCTCTTGCGAGAATGGTGGCAATTTCAATGCGTTTCAATTCCCCGCCCGATAACGACGCGTTGACTTCGCGGTCGATATAATCCCGCGCGCACATTCCCACTTCGGAAAGATACGCGCAAGCATCGGAAACTTTAAGCGTTTTTCCCGCCGCGATATTGATTAAATCGCGCACCGTCAAGCCCTTAAAGCGTACGGGCTGTTGAAAAGCGTAGGATATCCCCCGTTTTGCCCGTTCGGTGACGGAAAGAGCGGTGATCTCTTCGCCGTCGAAATAAATCTTGCCCGACGTAGGGTGAATAATTCCCGCAATCACTTTCGCAAGCGTGGATTTTCCCCCGCCGTTCGGGCCTGTAAACGCCACGAACCGTTCGTCGATTTCAAGATTGATATTTTTCAAAATTTGTTTTTCGCCAAGCTCGTCCTTTACGGAATAGCTTACGTTTTCGAGTTTTAACATTGTTTTCTCCGCTTAAAAATCCTTTCTATCAATATATACCGAAAAAGCGCGGATTTTAAACGCTTTTTTAAAATATTTCCATTAAATACGCTCTGTCTTTGAGCCATTTCCTTTTTCGTTTGTAATCGGGCACGTACGCCCCTACCACTGCCCAAAATTTCGGGGAATGGTTTTTCTCAAACGTATGCGCCAGCTCGTGCGCAACCACGTAGGCAATCACGTCAACGGGCGCGTAGAGCAAGCGAAAAGAAAAGCGCAAGGCGTTATCGAACGAACAGCTTCCCCAACGGCTTTTCGCGCTCGACACCGCAAGGCTTTTATATGACGTTTGCATCTCAAACGAAAGCCGTTGCGCTATCTCGTAAAATACTTCTTCCGCGCGGGCTTTCAGCCACTTTTTTAAGCTTTCCGCGCTTTTGATTTTTGGTACGAACAACCGTTTTTGCGCGTCGTCCGCCAGCACTTTTTTCCCGCCGTATAACGAAATTTTATATTCTTCACCCAACAACAAAAAGGAATAGCCGTCGAGATTTTCCGTCGGTAAACGCGACTCTGCCCCCGCCTTTTTGGCTTGATGTGTGCGTATCCAATTCTCTTTTTCTTTTAAAAAAGCAAAGATCCGTTCTTCGCTGAGCCGCGCGGGCGCGCGGACGATCAGTTTACCGAACGGATCGATAGAAACGGAAAGCGTTTTTCGCGCGGAACGAATAATCTTATCCGGCGTAATCATGCTTATTTTTCGTAGCCGAACGGGTTAGAGCTTTGCCACTTCCATTGCGAAGCGCACATTTCTTCAATGCCGTATTTGGCTTTCCATTTGAGTTCCTTTTCCGCTTTATCAGGACAAGCGTAGCAAGCCGCGATATCCCCCGAACGGCGTTCGCAAATCTTATACGGCAACGTTTTCCCGCAAGCCTTTTCAAACGCGTGAATCATATCGAGTACGCTATATCCGTGTCCCGTGCCGAGATTGTAGATATGTACGCCCGATTGATTACATTCTTCAATCGCCGCAATATGCCCAAGCGCAAGGTCAACCACGTGAATATAATCGCGTACGCCCGTGCCGTCGGGAGTGTCGTAGTCGTTGCCAAAAACGTTAATGCAAGCAAGTTTTCCGCTCGCTACTTGCGCTACGTAGGGCATTAAATTGTTGGGAATTCCTTTCGGGTCTTCTCCGATACGCCCGCTTTCGTGCGCGCCGACGGGGTTGAAATAGCGGAGCAAAATAATGTTCCATTCCTTATCCGCCGTATACACGTCCTGCATAATGTTTTCCATCATGAGCTTGGTGCTACCGTAGGGGTTGGTCGTCGAAAGACGGCAATTTTCGTCCAACGGCAAGCGTTCGGGCGAGCCGTAAACGGTTGCGGACGACGAGAAAATAATCTTCTTTACGCCGTATTTTTCCATGACCTGCAAAAGTCCTACCGTACCGCTGATGTTGTTATCGTAGTATTTCAAAGGAAGCTTACAGCTTTCCCCCACCGCTTTAAACGCGGCGAAATGAATGACCGCGTCGAATTTATGCGCCTTGAAAATTTCTTCCATAGCCGCTACGTCGCGAATGTCGTTTTCGTAAAACTTAACCGTTTTACCCGTAATTTCTTGCACGCGCGCAATGCTTTCGTAGCTGGAATTAGAGAAATTATCCACGACTACGACTTCGTAGTTCTTGTTCAAAAGTTCCAAAACGGTGTGCGAACCGATATAGCCGCTTCCGCCCGTCACTAAAATAGTTGCCATATATCCACCTCGACAAAAATTTATTATTCTTCTTTTTCGTTTTGATTTTCCGTTTCTTCCACTCTTCTCGAACGGATTTTAAGGACCTTTTGTTGCGTGGCTTTCACCACTTTGATTTCGAGAAATTTAAAGAAAATCTTTTCCCCGATCGGCGGAATTCCACCGTATTTTTCGGTCACCCAACCGCCGACGGTGTTCGCGTCGAAATTCTCGTCTTCCTGTTCTAAATCGTAAAGTTTTAAGAAAGGCTCTAATTCGCATTTGCCGTCAACCCAATACTCGTCTTCGGCAATTTTCCCGAACAGCACTTCTTCTTCGTCGTGTTCGTCCCAAATTTCCCCAACGAGCTCTTCCAAAATATCTTCGAGCGTGACGATTCCCACAAGTCCGCCGTATTCGTCGGATACCGCAGCCATATGCACTTTTTTCTTTTGCAATTGACGGAACAAATCGGAAATACGGGTATACTCGGTGGTAAACACGATTTCTTCCACTTCTTTTTCTATATTCTCCGCCCCTTCGATATAGGCGTTGAAGAAATCCCGTTGATGAATAAACCCGATTACGTTATCGATCGTTTCTTTATACACGGGAAGTCTGGAATATCCACATTCACGGAATTTTTCCCAAATCTCTTGCATAGACGATTGCACGTCGATTGCAACCACGTTTACGCGGGGCACTAAAATATCTTCTACTTTCAAATCGTCGAATTCGAGCGCAGAGCGCAACAGCTCGGATTCGTCTTCTTTTAACGTACCCATTTCTTCGGCTTCGTCCACGAGCGACATCAGCTCTTCGTCCGTCACCGTTTCGTCCTTTTTCAGCTTGAAAATTTTCGTCAACAACTTTTTATATGCGTCGAAAATAAAGCTAAACGGAATAAGTATCCAATAAAAAAACTGCATCAAAGGATAAAACAGATAACAACATTTTTCAGGATATACGCTGGCAAAATACTTGGGCGTAATTTCACCGAATACCAACACCGCAACCGTTAAAACAATCGTCGAAATCGTCGTAGAGTCAACACCCGTACCGCTTAAAATCTTAGCGAACAAAATCGTACCGAGCGCAGACGCCGTTAAGTTCACGATATTGTTGCCGATTAAAATCGCCGTGACGAGCTTATCGTACTTTTCTACCGCAAAGGCGTGAACGGCTTTGGCGTTCTTTTTGCCTGACGCGATATGGCTTTTCAGCTTAATGCTGTTGGCGCAAGAAAACGCCGTTTCCGTTCCCGAAAAAAATCCGGAAAGCAAGATGAGTACGATAATTACGAGTGATAGAGATAGGGGGTCCATATTTCCTCCAAAAAGATAAAATTTTTCAATTATAGCCTATAAACTATAATCGTCTATGCTATATTATACTATATTTTCACCCCTTTGTCAACGCGTAAATAGGATTATTTGCGTATTCCTTGAAAATATTTATACTTTCCCGAACGAATTTATAATCAGGTTTTCTTTTATACGGCAAGCGAAAAAAGGACGGAAGAGAGCAAAAGACATCCCCCGCCAAGCGGTAAAAGTTTCCAAGAAAAACTTTTTCTCGTTTTTGATTTTTTTGCTGAAAGATATTCCCCGTATTTTCTTTTTTCCTTCAAAAAGCATACGCGAACAGCGTAGGAAATACCGTGAAACGCGCCTCGCGCAGACAAAAACTCCCACGCTAACGAAAAAAAACACCCTATGCCTATCAGAAAGAAAATATCGGACAGAATAAACGCGTTCATCTTTTTTCTCCTTCCCTTTCGTCGCACAACAAAAAATGCCCCGTTTTTACTTCCCGAAGGGTTTGTCCTGCAAAATCCCCGTCGAACTCAAACGCGCTACATTCCCGTTCTTTTTCCGTTCTTGGGTCGGGCAAAGGAATTGCCGAAAGCAACGACTTTGTATACGGGTGCAAAGGGTTTTCAAACAACTCTTCCGACGGGGCAAGCTCTACGATTTTTCCCAAATACATCACGGCGACTCTATCCGAAAAATATTTCACGACGGACAAATCGTGCGCGATAAACAAAACGGTCAGCCCGAGCTTTTCTTTTAAATCGGCTAATAAATTCACGACTTGCGCCTGTACGGACACGTCGAGCGCAGAAACGGGCTCGTCTGCAATTAGCACTTCAGGATTCGTAATCAACGCGCGGGCAATCCCGATACGTTGGCGCTGTCCACCCGAAAATTCGTGGGGATATCTGCCCGCGTGTTCTTTCAAAAGCCCCACCGTTTGGAGCGCGCCGTATACCTTTTCTTCTATGATTTTCTTATCCCGTTCCCCGTTTACAATTAACCCTTCCGCAACGATTTCTTTTACCGTCATTCTGGGATTTAACGAAGCGACGGGGTCTTGAAATATCATTTGTATTTTCAACCGTTCTTTTGCGTTGCGCTTGATTTGCGCGCGTTGACGGGCGCACGCATTTCCTGCCCCTATCAAATTCTCTTTAAAATAAATCTCCCCGCCCGTAGGGGTATATAGCCCTATCACCGCTCGACCCGTCGTGGTTTTTCCCGACCCCGACTCCCCGACGATTCCGAACGCTTCCCCTTTTTTTACGGTAAAGGACACCCCGTCCACCGCCTTAAAGGGCTTTTTGGGGTTGCCGAAATACTGTTTTAAATTTTCGACCCGTAAAATTATTTCTTCCTTTCGTTCGTCCATTCCCGTTCTCTCCTTTTTTGCCGTAGTGCTAATTTTTCAGGCAAAGGTATTTTCGGCGCAAGCGGGTGCAACAGCCAAGTTGCCGCGTAGTGCGTTTCGCTTACTTTAAAAAAAGGCGGCTGTTCTTCAAAGTCGATTTCAAGCGCGTAGGCGTTTCTCGGCGCAAACGCGTCGCCTATGGGCGGACTGAGTAAATCGGGGGGAGAAAGGGGTATCGTTTCCAACCGCCCCGTCGTCGTTAAATCGGGCGTAGACGATAAAAGCGCCCAAGTATACGGGTGCTTAGGGTCGTAGAAAATTTCTTCGCTTTCCCCGTATTCCACGATTTTCCCCGCGTACATCACGGCAATCCTGTCGGCTACGTTCGCCACTACGCCTAAGTCGTGCGTGATAAAAATAACGGATAAATTCCGTTCCTTCTTCAAGCGGTTAATAAGCTTTAAAATTTGCGACTGTACGGACACGTCGAGCGCGGTGGTCGGCTCGTCGCAAATAAGAATTTCGGGGTTTGCGCTGAGCGCGATAGCGATAACGATTCTTTGGCGCATACCGCCTGAAAATTCAAAAGGATACTGTTCAAAACGCTTTTCTGCGTTCGTAATCCCTACTTCTTCCATTAAAGAAATTGCCTTGCGCTTAGCTTGCGCGCGGGTTAATCGGGGGAGCGTTTTATCCTTTTTGCGCATGGCGCGGTTTTTTAAAAGCATTGCTTCGGTGATTTGTTTGCCTATCTTCATAATGGGGTTGAGCGAAGACATGGGGTCTTGAAAAATCATTGCGAGCCGATCCCCTCGCAGGCGGGAAAGCTCTTTTTTTCCTTCCTTTAAAAGGTCTTTTTCCCCGAATAAAATCTCCCCTTCTTCCACTTCCGCATTGCCTGATAAAATCCCCATTATCGCTTTTGCAGACACCGATTTCCCCGAGCCCGATTCGCCTACGATTGCAAGCGTTTCCCCTTCGTAAAGTTCAAAGGAAACGCCCCGTACCGCTTGCGCTTTCCCGAGCGGTGTTCTAAACGACACCCGCAAATTATTCACTTCGAGTTTTTTTTGTCCGTTCATTTTATTCTTCCACCCCCCGTAGTGCGGGATTAAACGCGTCGCGAAGTCCGTTTCCTATCAAATTAAAGCCAATCAATAGTAGCGCGATAAACAGCGCAGGAAAAAAGATAACGTGCGGCGCGCTGGCAAGCAAGGATTGCCCTTGCGCGAGCATACCGCCGATAGACGTAAATTTCGACGTTTCAAAATTCACAATCCCCAAATAGGAAAGCATAGACTCTGAAAAAATTACGCTCGGCACGCTCAACGCCGCGCCCGTAATCACCGCGCCTATGGCGTTGGGGAAGATATGCTTCCACATCACACGCCCGTCTTTTGCGCCAAGCGAACGCGCAGCCAACACGTACTCCCGATTTTTATAGCGATAAAATTGCATTCTCACACGGGTTGCCGTTGAAATCCAGCCCGTCAGTACGAACGCGAATAATAAGGTCAACACAGGCCCTGCGCTACTGCCGATATGCAGTTGAAACAAAGTTGCCGCCACGATAAACGGCACGGCGGAAATAATTTCGGAAATTCGTTGCATCACGATATCCGTCTTTCCCCCGTAATACCCCGAAGCCGCGCCGTAGAGCGCGCCGATTAAAAGGTTTAAAAAAGATACGCCGAACGCAAGCAAAAAGGAAAGCCTTGCCCCTACCGCAAGGCAGGTGAAAATATCCTGACCGTATTGATTCGTGCCGAATAAAAAGGAAGGATATTGCCCGTGCAGGAATTTGAAATATTCGTAGTAGCATACTCGCACGCGATACCCCGATTGATTTTCAAAGGCGTATACGTAATAGCCCGGCACGTCGAAAAATTCTATTCCGTCTTGCGCTTTTTGCCAGTTATACTGCTCGTCGCGGTAGGCGTAGCCCGTTTCGTCGTCGTACCAATAATACAGGTTTCCGTTGCTATCTTTTTGAATTTTATACTCCGCTTGCCCGCTCTTTTCTTTATGAACGGGGGGCGCGTACATAGGCTTACCTTCAGCAAAAGGGGTGTTAGAAAAATCTAATTTCAAGCTATCGTAGCCGAACGCGTTTTCCGAAAAATGCAATTTATAGTCGGGTAAAAAATTCCCTTGCCCGTCGCGCACCCCTTCCGCTTTGTTTGCCCCCGCGTAGCGCGCTTTATCCTTATGCAACCGTTCGGCAATCGCTTGATG
>CAJGCN010000030.1 GCA_904501815.1 uncultured Clostridia bacterium | reverse complement strand
TGACCTATCATTACTTATCTAAACGATACGGTGCAAAACCGAATATTGCCTATCGGCTGATTACCACGCTTTACGCGCCGATAATTCCTGTCGTTTCGCTGATTCCTGATTCTCTAATGGCGTTTGCGAAACTCATTTTGCCGTTATTCATTTATTGGTTTATTGATTTATTGTATGAAAGAAAACCGTTATATGCGACGAAACGTAAAAGTAAGTGGGGATACGTTGGCTGGGGCGCGTTTGCGCTGATACTCACAGGAATCGTAGCGATTACTTCTAATCAATTCGGCGGGGGAATGCTCGTTGTTGGTTCGGAGAGTATGACGGGGGAATACAACAAGGGGGACGCGGTTTTTTACGAAGACTACGACGGCGAACCGATAAAGGTCGGCGACGTTTTGGTGTTTATGAAAGGCACGTCAAGACTTATCCACCGCGTGGTGGAGATTGAACACATAAACGGGCAAACCCGATATTATACGAAAGGGGATGCCAACGAAAGCAAAGACTCAGGGTATATCACCGCTGAGTCGATTATAGGCGTTGCAAACGTAAAAATACCGTATTTCGGATATTTAACGATCTGGTTAAGAGAATTGTTTTAACAATAGCCGTGGCGACAAGCGTTAGGAAGTCCAGAAACTCAGTTTCTGGCGGGTGTGGGCAGAGCCCACGAAAAAACGGACTTCAAAAAGGAAAGCAGAGCTTTCCGTCTTTTCGTGGCACAGCCACGCAATCGCCCAAAGGGCGAAAATAGCGCAACCTGCGGTTGCTTCACTTGGGCTAAGGAATGCGGGGTTTCACCCCTGCACCCCACAAGGGACAACGTCCCTTGACCCTTGTTTGAGAACGTTTATTTTACGTTTACGACAAAAAAGGAGTTAATATGTCAGACGCCGAAAAGAAAAAAAGAGCGGAATATAAAAAGAAAAGAAAAAGATGGCTCGTGGCTTGGGCTGTCGTTTTGGTCGTGGTCGCGTTAGGGCTTATCGGCTCGTTTATCGCTTACGGGCGGTTGACTGAAACCGTGTATATTTCCTATTCGGAAAAAAGCGCGGTGGATTATAAGGTAAAGTATAAGGAAAACGATTTCTACGAAGACGACTTGCAAGATGCAAATCAGGCGTACGTCGTTTCGTTAATCGAGCAGGTACAGGCGGATTTTTCGTATGCGTTGAAAATGGATTCCAAAAACGCGCGCTACGAATATACCTACGGTGTAATCGGGCAGATGACGATTGTGGATAACCATACGAAGAAGACGATTTTTGAAAAACCGTATGAGTTGCTTGCGCCCAAAACCGCAAGAACGGACAGCAGTACGCTGAATATTTCCGAGCATATCGAAGTTGATTACGCTACCTATAACGAGCTTGCGAAAACCTTTATGGATACCTACGGATTGCCCGATTCGACGGCAACGCTTGCCTTGAATATGAATATCACGGTAATCGGCTCGTGCAAGGATTTTAAGGAAAAGAGCAGAAATAACTACGTCGTGTCTTTACATATTCCCGTTGCGGTGAAAACGATGGAAGTGAAAATGACTTCGACCGTGCCGACGGGGAACGGTAAGGTGCTTGCTTGCGACAGCGGGTTTGATAAAGACGGGTTTAAAACGGCGTTAATTACCGTTTCGGCGGTGGAAGCAGGGTTGCTTTTAGGGTTCGTTGCGTTCGTTTTGGCAACGAGAAACGCCGATATCAACTATACCATTAAGGTCAAAAAACTCGTTTCGAATTACCGTTCGTACGTGCAAAAAATCAACAACGGGTTTGATACGGCTGGGTATCAGCTTTTGGCGGTCGATTCGTTTGGCGAAATGCTTGCCATTCGTGATACGATTCAGTCGCCTATTTTAATGAGCGAAAACAAGGACCAAACGCGTACCGTGTTCTTTATCCCGACGAACACGAAGATTTTGTATACGTTTGAAGTCAAAGTCGATAACTACGACGAATTATATAGAGATTCCGACGATAAGAACGGGTCGGAAGTATTTAAGGAAGAAAGCGCGCCTACGCCTACGCCTGCGCAAGAAAATGGCGAAGAAGAAGTTTCGATTGCAAAGGCGGAAGAACCCAAAGAAGAATTAACGCAAGAGATTGCGCAAACGGAAAGCGTTGAACAGGCTGAGCCGATAGAGCAGGTTGCGGAAATAGAACCCCAAGCGGAAGAGCCGACGGAAGAAACGGGCGATGGCGAAGCGGAAAGCGGGTATAATTTCGGGCCGAGAATGGATTACAGCTTCGAAGCGCGGTTGATTCTTTCCGACGAAGAAGTGAAAGGGTATTATAAACAAATTGCCGATTTCGTTCGTGCGTACGGCGGGGCGAAGCTTTCGCGGAGCTGGAAACGGGAACGCGTGCATAAAGGTCGGAAACTGTTTGCGTCTATTTCGTTTAGGGCGAATAAGCTCGTGGTTGCGTTTGCGAAAGACCCGATCGGCGCGGATGCGAAATACCACGCGAAAGACGTTTCGGGTTTGAAACGCTACGAAGGTACGCCGATGCTGATGCGGATTACGTCGGAGAGAAAGGTGAAATACGCGATAGAGCTGTTGACGGAACTGTTTGAAGCGGAAGGCTTGAAGAACGAGAAGTTGACGGTGAAGCCGACGGCGATCCCGAAGAAATCGAAAACCACGCTTTTGAAAAACAATTTGATAAAAATCGAAACGGCGTAAGAAACAAACGAAAAAACACGATTAAAAAGGAGGGCGGTATCAATGAACGGATTGGCGAAATTTTTCATTGCGACCGCTCTTTCCGTTTCCGTTTTGGGAACGACTATCGGCTACGCGCAACTTTCCGACACGCTGAATATTATCGGTACGGTGGACGTCACGCCAAAAGACGGCGTATTTATTTACGACGTAAAAGAACCGAGCGACGGGAAAATCGCCGTGAACAGCTATGCGGGTACGGTGCTTAATTCTACGACGAATTTAGGAACAGACTCAAATTCGGTGGCAACGATAGAAATTTCGGTGTATAATAATTCGCCGTATGTATACGTTTTTAACGCGGTAAAGCACATGGACGGGGAAGGCTTGTTTGATAATCAAAATATTCATTACGGGCTGGAAAATTTGAAAAAAGGCACGGAAATAGACGGCGGGGCAACGCTGACTTTTGTTTTGGAATTTTATTACGTAAATACTTCTACGATTACGGATACGGTTCTTCATTCGGTGTTGAATTTCGAGTTCGTACCGCACGCTGATTTCGTGCCAGATATTGCGGTCACGAATGCGACGGGACAATTTAAGCAAATTTTGAATACGAACGAGTCGTTTACGAAATTGATTCAACAAATGGACGATTATAGCGGGAATAGACATAACGCTTCTTACGTCGGGAACGTGGTCGGGGCGTCGAGTGACGATACCAAACTCTTAAACGAGCTGTTCACGGTAGACGGGAAGAATTATTTGACCTTGAATATCAGCGGTGTGGATACGAACGTGACGGCGCTTATTAAACGGGAAAATCTTGACGGTAATTCCGCAACGGGCGACGAGAACGGAAACGAAATGACTATCTATATGACGGCGGTTGACTTTGATTCCCTTTCGTGGTTTGCAAGAACGGTAGAAGTTTTTGCTTGCGTGTTTACCAAAAACGGCGACGGGGAGTGGTATCAAATCGGACAAATGTACGAAGGGGTAGCAGAGCCGAACAATTATAGCGGTGGCTGGGGTAAAAATTCCTTTGATACGGATACGTGGGAAACGGCGGTGGCGTATTACGGAATTGCGAAGGGCGCGAACATTGAAAGAATCGTTGCGGCGATCCCTGCAGAAGAAAGATAAGAACGTAAGAAAGATTTAGAGCTGGCTCTAAATCTTTCTTATTTTTTGGGTTTAAACCTTTTTTTAAACAAGGGTCAAGGGACGTTGTCCCTTGTGGGGGACAGGGGCGAAGCCCTGCATAAACGGACACAGGAAAGCAAAACGCAGTTTTGCGCTATTTTCGCCCTTTGGGCGATTGCGTGGCAAAGCCGCGAAAAGACGGAAAGCAAAGCTTTCCTAGTAAAAGTCCGTTAATTCGTGGGCTCTGCCCACACCCGCCAAAAACTGAGTTTTTGGATTTCCAAATAGGAAACTTGACAAAAATGAACGTGCGTGGTATACTGTATGTAAGAATATGAAAAAATTTCACCTATTTTTCACGCGGATATGTTGTAAGTTTGACAAAATTTGGTTATATTGTATACGTAAGGTTTAAACTACCGATAAAAAGAAAGGGAGAATGCTATTTATGAAAATATTGATTGTGGACGACGAAGAAATGATTCGCGGGGTGCTTCGCGAATACGTAGAGTTCGAAGGCAACGAAGCGTTTGAAGCGGTAGACGGTATGGAAGCCGTCAAGCTTTGTAGAGATAACGATTACGACTTGGTGTTAATGGATATTATGATGCCTAAGCTCGACGGGTTTTCCGCCGTTAAGGAAATTAAGAAAGTTAAAGACGTGCCCGTGATTATGCTCTCTGCACGCGGGGAAGAATACGATAAACTCTTTGCGTTCGAACTTGGCGTAGACGATTACGTGACGAAGCCCTTTTCGCCCAAAGAAGTGATGGCGCGGATTAACGCCGTCACCAAACGCCACGCAGGCGTTGGAGTCGTGGACGGCACGCTGAAATTCGAAGGTTTAGAAGTGGATATGGCGGGTCGAAACGTATACGTAGACGGCGAAAAAGCCGAGCTGACCCCTAAAGAATACGAGCTGTTATTCTATCTGATACGCAACAAAGGCATTGCGCTCACGCGCGAGAAGCTGTTGTACGACGTATGGGGATTTGATTTCTTCGGGGACGACAGAACGGTAGACACGCATATTAAAATGTTGCGCGGGAATTTAAAGGAATACAGGAAATTTATCGTCACGTTGCGCGGGCTTGGGTATAAATTCGAAGCGTAGGCAGATTTCTGCGCTTGCTAGTGGGTTGTGGGACAACGCCCTTGACCCGTGTAGGGGTTAGGTTATGGCAAAAGACAAAGACTTGAAAAAGCCGAAACAAAAAAAACAACGCCGTTATAAACGAAAACAACGCAGTACGAGTATCTTCTTCTTACTCTGGGCTGCGTTTTCTGCCGTTGCGCTTTTAATCGTACTTATTTTCGGGTTTTCTCAGCACTTTACGCTCGTCGAAACGCATACCCAAGAAATTCAACGCAACGTAATTCAAAAGGGTAAGCAAATTACGTTGTCGATTGAAGCGACTATGCAACCGAATACGCCACCCCTTAGCGAAAAAGAGTATCACGCATATCTTCGTTATCTTTCGCGTGTGAACGACGTCGGGGCGTTGATTTTCGATAAAGAAGGTAAACTGCTTTGCCCCAAAGACGACTACGGCGACGATTTGTCGTATGCGAAAATCGCTAAGCTTTTGGATAAAAAACTCGGCAATGAAAACGGTCCCGTCGTTCTCCAAACGGAAAACGAGTATATCTACGCCGTACGCCTTTCGTATTTTGGCGCGGAAGGGTATTTGTACGTCTACGAAACGATGGAAATTTTGGATAGCGTAGCCCACCAAATGGTTTTGAAAACGGTAATGACCGCAATTTTCGTATTATTGCTGACGTTTGCGGTGTCGAGTGGGATTTCGGGCTGGCTGACAAAACCGATTACCGAAATGACGGAAAAGGCAAAACTGTTCGCTGCGGGGGATTTCGGCGTGGACTTTCGCGGTGGAGATTACGGTAGCGAAATGGTCGAGCTTGCCAACACGTTGAATTTTGCGCGCGACGAGATTTTTAAAGCCGACCGTATGCAAAAAGAACTGATTGCTAACGTTTCGCACGATTTTAAAACCCCGCTGACTATGATTAAGGCGTATTCGTCTATGATTAAGGAAATTTCGGGGGATAATCCCGAAAAACGCAATAAGCACGTGCAAGTGATTATCGACGAAGCGGACAGGCTGACTTCGCTCGTGGAAGACTTGCTCGATTTGTCCAAGCTCCGCGCAGGGATTAACGAGCTGAAACCTACGAAGTTCGATTTATCGGCATATACTTACGAGATTTTGGAACGGTTTGCGTATTTACAAGAAACGCAGGGCTTTGACTTACGCGCGGAAATTGACGACGGGGTATGGACGGAAGCAGACGAACATAAAATCGGTCAAGTACTCTATAATTTAATAGGCAACGCCGTGAATTATACGGGTGAAGATAAAAAAGTGTTGGTGCAAGTGAAAAAGAGTTCGGAAACGACGGCGTATTTTGCCGTTTCGGATACGGGCGCAGGGATACCCGAAGAAGAATTGCCTACGATTTGGCAACGTTATTACCGTTCTTCGGAAATGCATAAACGCCCCGTGAAAGGCACGGGATTAGGTCTTTCGATTGTGAAAATTATTTTAGAGCTACACGGCTTTAAATTCGGCGTAAAAAGCGAAGTAGGCAAAGGCAGTACGTTCTACGTCGTCTTTCCCTTACGAGAAGAATAACACGGGATTTCCACGTTTTTTCGCGCCGTCATTGTGAAGGAGCGCAAGAGACTGCGACAATCTGAAAAGAGATTGCCACGTCTTTTGGCACCTCATCCGTCAGCTCGCGCTGACACCTTCCCCCACTGGGGAAGGCTCGATTACGGCAATAAGAAATAACCTTCTCCTGTGGGAGAAGGGGGACCGCTTGCGGTGGATGAGGAGTTTTTGATGAGTTCTATAAGGGAAAAAGTTGAAAAAACGGACGGTTTCGCCCGTTTTTTTGATTTTTTAAAAATTTTTTCGGTTTTTGGAAATTTTTTTCGCCCAAACCCTTGAAATTATTAGAAAAATTTGATACAATAGAATTAACCCGAATATGGACACCTGCCAAATTCGGAAAGTACGATATTTCTGGGAGGATTTATTTATGATTAAAGTAATCTACGGCGCGAAAGGAACAGGTAAGACCAAGCTTATGATCGAAGCCGCGAACGAAGCGGTTAAGACGGCAAAAGGACATTTGATTTTTATTACCGATTCTAAGCGCGGTATGTACGATTTAGAACGCGAAGTGCGTTTTATCGACGTAAGTGAATATAACGTAGCGGGCGAAGTTGCCCTTTGCGGTTTTATCAAAGGCGTTATCGCTGGTAATAACGACAACGAGTACGTATTTATCGACGGCGTAGTTCGTATCGCAGGAAAGCCTGTGGCGGAAATGCCCGAATTCTTCTATATGCTTGATAAGGTCGCAGAAAAGAACGATATCACGATTACCGTGTCCGTTTCGGCAACGAAAGAAGAATTGCCTGATTTCGTAGCGAAGTATCTGTAAGCAATTTTCTAAGAGCCGAACGAGTTGTCGCTCGGCTCTTAGGCAAAAAAATTGATTTTTTGGGGGTTTTTGGTAGACGGTCGAAAGACGGTCGTTTTGTTGCGTTATAACAAGTTTATAGCGCGAAAAACGGAAGAATAATTTCAACAGCAGGAGAACGATTATGTATTTTATCAGTACGAGAGGCGGAGAAAAGGTGACGGGCGCGGAAGCGATCGTGAAAGGGCTTGCCAAAGACGGCGGGCTGTTCGTTCCCGAAACTTTCCCGATTATTACGAGCGAAGAACTCAACGAGATGGCGGAAATGAACTATCCCGAACGCGCGGCGTTCGTGCTTTCTAAGTATCTCGACGATCTGGGCGTAGACTTTTTAAAGGAAGCTTGCACCAAAGCGTATTCTACCTTTGAAGGGACCGACCCCGCGCCACTCGTTAAAATCGACGGGGGAATGTATATTCTCGAACTTTTTCACGGTCCGACTTGCGCTTTTAAGGATATGGCGCTCACCGTTTTGCCCTATTTGCTCAAAAAGAGCATGGAAACGCTCGGCGTGAAAGAAGACGTGTTAATTCTTGCCGCCACGAGCGGGGATACGGGCAAAGCCGCACTCGAAGGCTTCCGCGACGTACCGGGTACGAAAGTAGCGGTATTCTTCCCCGACGAAGGGGTTTCGAAAATGCAACGCTTGCAAATGAGTATTCAAGACGGGAACAACGTGTTCGTGTCGGCGGTGAAAGGGAATTTCGACGATTGCCAACGCGCCGTGAAAAACTTGTTTGCGTCCGAAGAATTTAACGCACAGCTCAAAGAGAAAAACACCTTGCTTTCGAGCGCAAATTCCATTAACTTCGGTCGGCTTGCTCCACAAATTGCGTATTATTTCTCGTCGTATATCGATTTGATAACTTCTAACCAAATCGAAATGGGCGACGAAGTGGATTTCGTTGTGCCAACGGGGAATTTCGGGGATATTTTGGCGGGTTGGTACGCTAAACAAATGGGCTTGCCCGTTAGAAAGCTCGTTTGCGCGTCGAACAGAAACCGCGTGCTTGCCGATTTCTTCAAGAAAGGAACGTACGATATCGAACGGAATTTCTTCCGTACTATGTCGCCGTCAATGGATATTTTGATCTCGTCGAACTTAGAAAGATTGCTCTTTGAAATCAGCGGAAGAAACGCGAAATTAACGGCGGAAAGAATGAAAGACCTTGCCGAGAAAAAGTCTTATTCAATCACCCAAGCGGAAAAAGCGAAACTCGATCAGGATTTCTACGGTGGATTTTCTAGCGAAGACGATATGGTGGAAGCTATGTACGAAGTGTTTGACGAGTACGGCTATCCTATGGACACGCACACGGGCGTTGCGCTTGCCGTGTTCAATAAATACCGTGAAAAAATGGAGAAAAAGGACGAACGCCCGACGGTGATTTTGTCAACGGCAAATCCTTATAAATTCCCGCAAGACGTGTTGTACGCGCTTTCTGGGAACGACGTGAAAGATAGCTTTAAAGGGATTAAGCGTTTGAATTTATTAACGGCAATGAAACCGCCTAAAGCGCTCGTTGCGCTCCGTTATCGCCCGTTGCGGTTTAAGGGAGTGGTTGCGAACGATTTGAAACTTATGGCGAACGAAGTTTTGAAATTCGTGGGCGGAGAAATTATTCCCGTACCTGATAAAGAATAAAAGAAAAAATTAACGGCGGGGTTTTTGCTTTTGGTTTCCCGTGAAACAGGGAAATTTGTTGAAAAGGTGAAAATCCCGTTATATCTTATAAAAAGTCCGTTTTGCGATTGTCTTTTTCGCACGGGCGTGGTATAATATGGAAGACTGTAAGGCTAAGCGGAGGGGAGTATGTTCGGATACGTGCGCACGGACACGCCGTATTTATATATCAAAGACGATATTTTATATCGGGCAATGTATTGCGGTGTATGCAAGGGGATTGCGGAAGTATGCGGACAGCGTGCGCGCATGGGGCTTTCCTACGACGTCACGTTTATGTCGGTGTTGCTACACAATATCGCAGGACAAGACGTAAAGATTGAGAAATCGCATTGTTTGACCCATTGTATTCGCGGTAGGCAAATGGCGTGTACGGACGAGCTGACGAGAATGCTCGGCGCGTTCAACACGGAGCTGGTTTATTATAAATATACCGACGATATTGCCGACGGCGATAAGGGTCGGGGAAAACGGCTTTGGTTTAAAAAGGGGCATAAGCGGGTGCAGGAAAAGTATCCTGAAATCGCGCGAATCGTCAAAGAAAATATGTCGGCGCAAGAAACGCTCGAAAAGACGGGCGACGCGGGGCTTGACCGTTCCGCAGACGCAACGGCGAATATGTTGGCTGAATTTTCCGATTACGTTTTAGGGGAAAAACGCACAAGCTATACGCGTAGGTTATTTTACGCGATAGGGAAATGGATTTATTTAATCGACGCGTTAGACGATTACGACAAAGACTTGAAAAAAGGTGCGTTTAATCCCTTTATCAACGAATTTCCCGCCGATTGTCGAACGGAAATGCTTGATAAGCACCGTGAAAGCGTAGAGTTTGCGTTTCACAGTCTATTTTTTGAAATCCGCGAAACCCTTTGCGATATCCCTTTTCGGTTCAACCGAGATTTATCCGACAATATCCTTCTTCGCGGCTTACCTATGATGACCAAACGCATTATGTCGGGGGAAGGCTGTAAACTTTGTAAAAAACCCACGATACCCGACCAAAAAGCGGAAGAAAAGTAAAAGGGCAAAGATTGACACCCTTTAAGATAAGGGTCAAGGGGAATATCCCTTGTAGGGTGCAGGGGCGAAGCCCCGCATTTCTATGCCCAAATTAAGCAACCGTAGGTTGCGCTAAGATTAAAAACAATTAAAAGGAATAGATATTTATTATGCTGATGAAAGAATACTACGAATTGCTCGGTCTGGACGAAACTGCCACCGACGAACAAATTAAAACGCGCTACGAAGAGCTGAAAGCAAAGTATAAAGAAGATAGATGGCTCGACGGCGAAGCAGGCAACGAAGCCGCGAGAATGTTGAACAAGCTCGACACCGCGTATGCTGAAATCACCGAAGCGCGTAAGGAACGGCAGGAAAACACCGAAGGACAAAGCTCCTTTGAAGAAATCGCTACGCTCTTGAAAGCGGATAAAATTTCTGAAGCGCAGGCAAAGCTCGACGATTTTAACGAAAGAAGCGCGGAATGGCATTACTTGCAAGCCGTCGTGTTCTGGAAAAAGAACTGGGCGAACGAGAGCAAAAAACAGCTCGAAATCGCTATGCAAATGGAGCCTGAAAATAAAAAATACCGCGACGCTTACGGTAAACTCAACGCAAGAACGCAGTATAACGAACAGGAAGCCCGTCGCAGAGAACAACGGGAAAACCCTTATGCGGGCGACCCGAATTCCCCTTACGGCGACGAACAAATGGGCGGGAACGCTTGTTCGAACTGTATTTCCTGTTGTTATACCTATATTTGCGTAAACTGCTTGTTTAACCTTTGTTGCGGTTGCCACTAAGGAAACGAAATGAAAAAGAACACCGCTTATGAAACGGCGCTTGCCGCGCTCGCTTGCGCGTTTGCAACTATTTTCCTGACGATAGGAATTTATTCGAATTTCTTGCTCTTAACGGGGTATTTGTTTTCGGGAATTGCGTTGATGCTACCGCTTGCAAAAAAAAGCTATCGCGGGTATCTTCTCGCGTACGTGGCAACGTGTTTGCTGTCGCTATTGTTTGGGCTGTCGAGATTTTTCGATTTATTGCCGTTTATTATCTTTTTCGGGTTGCACCCGCTCGTCAACGAACTGCAAATCAAATTTAAATTTAACCGCTGGTTAGCGTTTTTTCTCAAAGCCGCTTGGTTTGATTTGGCTATGTATCTCACTTGGAGATTAGTCTTTCAAATGACCACACCCATTCCGTTCGTCGACGAATATTTTATCCCGATTCTTCTCGTTTTCGGCACGGCGTTCTTTTTCCTGTACGATTATATTACTTATAAATGTCGCTACACGGTGAACTTAGTCGTCAACCGTTTTATCAAAAAATGACGGCTTAGCCAAAACTTCCGCTAAGGGGGTAGACTTATGCAAAAAAACGATAGTATTACCGCTATTACCGATTCGCTTGGGTCGAACGGCGAAGGCGTTATCAGGCACGAAGGCATTACCTTTTTCGTGCCTGCTTGTTTACCCGGTGAAAAGGTACGCTTTAAGGTGCTGAAAGTCAAAGGGGATATAGGCTACGGGAAAGTCGAAGAAATTCTCACGCCTGCCGAAAACCGCGTACGGGCAAAATGTCCCGTCTTTTTGCGGTGCGGGGGGTGCGATTTACAGCATATCGAGTATTTACAGCAATTAGAATTTAAGGCTTCGCGCGTGAGAGATTGCTTGAAAAAAATCGGCGGACTGACGGTGGACGTGTTGCCGACCGTGCCGAGCGATTTGCCGTATGGCTATCGCAATAAATTACAGTTGCCGATAGGGCTTGATAAAAACGGGGAAACCGTCGTCGGGTTTTACGCGGAGCGTAGCCACAGAATCATACCTATCTCTTCGTGCGCCATTCATCCCGATTGGGCGGAAAAGGTAATTTCGATTGTGAAACGCTACGTGTTAGAGTGTCAAGTGCGGGGCTATGATCCCGAAACAGGGCGTGGCGCGCTTCGGCATATCGTAGTGCGGGAAATCGGCGGGAAATTTATTTTTTCTCTCGTTTCCGCAAAACGCAATTTGCCGAACTTGTCGTATTTCGTGGAGCTTTTGCAAGAGTGTTTTCCCGAGTTTACGTTGTATTTGAATATTCACAACAAACCCACTAACGTAATTTTCGGAGAAGAGTTTCATCTCGTACACGGTACGGGCATTTTTCAGGCAACTGAGCAAGGGATTACCTACGAAGCAGGGCCGATTACTTTCTTGCAAGTCAACGAAAACGTAAGAAATAAGCTGTATCAAGCGGCAATTTCGTCGGTGGCGTGTGCGGGCGACGAAGTCGTGATAGACGCGTATTCGGGCGGGGGATTGCTGACGGCAATGCTTGCAAAAAAGGCTAAGCGGGTATACGGGATTGAGCTGGAAGCGGAAGCGGTGCGGTGTGCGGACGGCTTGAAAGAAAAAAACGGCTTGACGAATATGACGAATATTTGCGGGCTTGTAGAAGAAAAATTGCCCGAAGTACTTAATAAAGAAAAAGGGGAGAAATTGCGATTAATTCTCGACCCCCCGAGAGCGGGAATACACCGTAGCGTGTTGAAAGCACTCTTAAAAAGCGGGATTGAAGAGCTGACGATTATCAGTTGCAACCCTGCGACTTTGGGTAGAGATTTGGGGATTTTAACGGGAGCGCTCGTGGAGCAAGACGGCGGACTTGTTAAAAATCCGAATTATACGGACGACGGCTTGACGGGGTATTATTCGATTGTCAAAGCCGAGCCGTACGATATGTTCCCCCAAACCAAACACGTAGAAACGCTCGTGTGCCTTGCTCGCAAGGCATAAGAAAAATTTTTACAACCCACCCGCCGTGCTTGCGCGAGCGGTGGAATTGAAAAAATTTTTATGCGTAGTGAAAGGACGCGAACGAGAGATTTTGAGTGTTTGCGTTCGCCGTCGGCGCGCGACGGACATACATTCCTTTTGAAAAAAGGGATATA
>CAJGCN010000029.1 GCA_904501815.1 uncultured Clostridia bacterium | reverse complement strand
GCGCAACCGCTTGAAGCGATTGTTAATAAAAATAATGCCGATACGGCGAATACGCTTAAAAATTTTTTGAAAGAATTTTTCATAGTTTTTTCCTTTTACAATTCAATGCCGAAATTTTGAAACATAAATTCTTCATAATTCGTATGAAATATTTCAATGCGGGGCGATATGTATTCCTTTTTCATTTTGTTTTTAATTTCTCCGTTCCTTGTATTCGTTGTTGTTCGATGTCGAAAACGTCGGTCGTTGCCGTTTCGCACATTTTTTGAAATAATGCGCCGTAATTACGTTTTTCTTTTTTATCTTTCGGCTTATCCGAAAGCTCGTTCTTTACAACCGTTGCAAGACCTTTCGGACTACCGTATTTATCAATTTCTTCATAGATATAAATTTCATCTTTGCAAACTTCCACGTAGGAAGAAATTCGACGGTATAACTGTATTAAATCTTTATCGGAAAGATTATAATAATTCCCGTGAGAGTCTTTACCGCGAAACCAACGCCGTAAAGGCTCTGCCGAAGTCAAAACAATCACTTCCCCGTTAAAGACTTTGTTGTTAAACCGACTCGTCACACTTGACGAAGTATGATTATCTAAAAACTTTAAACAGTCTTCAAAGCTTTTAAAAGTCGTAGGGCGCGCATCGTCTAATAAAAAACCGCGTTGACCTAAATAATCTTGCATAAAGTCGTTGTTTCCCGATGATACGCAAAAATCCATATTCAAAACTTCACGGAAAAGCTTTTTCGCGTAATAGGTTTTCCCCGTACCGCCTTCGCCTGTCACGAATACTACTTCAATTTCACGGTCACTATGCATAGTCAACCATTTACACCTTAAACGCCATTGGTCTTCAAGTTCTTTAAATGCTCGCGTTCGTTCGCTTCTCGGTAAATTATACACGTAATCAAGCTGTTGAGCATAACTATATTCGTCAAAATTCCCGATAATCTTTGCGTTTGCAATTTCCGCACCAAAATCAAAATTTGAGATAACGTCAGAAGCGGAATACTGATGTTTATATTGTTGCGTATCGTTGCCGTGAATTAAATATAACAGTACGTCCGTCGCGCGACCTTTAACTTTTTCAATAAACTGTTCGCCTGTTTTTTCGTTCCCGTTCTCGTCAGCGTAAGAAAGATTAAACCATTTTGCAACCATTTCCGACTCAACGCCTGTATTCCCAAAATTTACGTAAATATGGTAATGCGGGTCAGTATCGTCTTTGTCGTGAAGAATATAAGCCCATTTTTTAATTGTTTTATGTTCTTTGCAAACTTTTTGAATATCTACTTTTAAATGTTCTTTATAAATAACTATTTCGTAGTGCTTCAATTTCATTTTTTTACCCCTTTGAATTGAAACCCTTATTTTTTTCCACCTTTTCCACCTTTTCCACCTGCGCCGTAGACAAGCCCATACGGCGCAGGGGATATATAAGGTTTCGCTTGATTTTATAAGGCTTTAACGCTTGTTTTGCTTGTTGTCGTTTTCCACCTTTTCCACCTTTTCCCTGATTTATTGATTTTAAATCTTCAAAAAAGCGATATTCCCCCTGTATCGGGGTAAAAAATAGACAAAATTAGGCTTTATTATCCGTTTTAGAATTATCCTTTTTGTCTTTCTCGTCTTTCTCTTTTGCGGGGATTTCTTCCGCATACGAAGAAAGTACCATTTTACGACCGAGATATTGACTATCTCTGCCTGTTTCTTTGTTCTCAAAATACTTGATTTCGATCGGAATGTTCGTATCACCGCATTGAACGAAGAAATTCGTTGCGGTTTTCGTTTCGCCGTCTTTCTCGTAATGAGAAATTTGTTTAAAAAGTTTAACTTCTGCCATAATAGCTCCTTTTGGCTTTTCGCCATTTAATATTTATTTACAAAGGCTATACACCGTTGTATCGAAAGGGGGCGCGGGTATAACCCGTCCCGCGCTTAGTTATTTTCTCTTTGTCCTATGATTACTACTTCGGAGAAAAACAAAGAAAAAAACAGTTGCACGTACAAAAATTCCAAGTAAATAACTTCGAATTTTTTTGTGCAACTTAATATTACAATAAAAAGAGAAAAGTATTTTTTAATAAGGTTTACAGATAACTTGACAGATGTGGAAATATATGGTATAATACCTTGAATTGAAAATTTGAACGAAGGCAAAAAAGATGGAAAACAGTATTCTACGGGAAATTCAAACCCTGAAAAAAGAAAAAAACGCCGTGATTTTGGCGCATTACTACGTGGACGGCAAAGTGCAGGAAGTCGCAGATTATATCGGAGATTCCTTTTATCTTGCAAAGATTGCCAAACAAACGCAAGCGAGCGTAATCGTCTTTTGCGGGGTTTCGTTTATGGGCGAAAGCGCGAAAATTTTAAACCCCGAAAAAACCGTGCTTATGCCTGAACGGGAAGCGCATTGTCCTATGGCGTATATGGTTGCAGACGGAAAAATCGAAGAAATGCGAGAAAAGTATCCCGATTTAGCGGTCGTTTGCTATATCAATTCAACGGCGGAGCTCAAAAGAAAAAGCGACGTTTGCGTGACGTCTTCCAACGCCGTAAAAATCGTGAAAGCGTTGCAAGCCAAGAACGTATTTTTTATTCCCGACGAAAATTTAGGACGATACGTGGCGGAACAAGTCCCCGAAAAGAACGTGCTTTTAAACGACGGATTTTGCCCTAAGCATAAAGAAATTACAGCGGGGCAGGTACGCATTGAAAAGCAAAAACACCCTTTCGCAAAGGTGCTTGCCCACCCTGAATGTACGAAAGAAGTGCTTGCGGAAGCGGACGAAATCGGCAGTACGGCGGAAATTTTAGCGTTTGCAAAAAACTCTTCCGCGAAGGAATTTATCATTTGCACCGAACACGGGGTGTATTACGAATTGAAAAAGCAAAATCCCGATAAGGAGTTTTATTTCGTAGAGCCTTGTCCGATTTGTACGGATATGAAAAAAATTACGCTTGAAAAGATTGCGCACGTTTTAAAAACGGGCGAAAACGCGGTGGAAATAGACGAAGGGCTTCGCCGTGCGGCGTTGCTTCCGCTTGAAAAAATGTTGGAGCTTGGGAACTAAAATGCAAACGGACATTCTAATCGTCGGCAGCGGGGCGGCGGGGCTGTATTGCGCGCTGAGCTTGCCGAGAGATAAAAACGTTTTAATCATTACCAAAGATAAGCTTGAGAATAGCGATTCTTTTTTGGCGCAAGGCGGGATTTGCGTATTGCGCGACGAGAACGACTACGAGAGCTTTTTTGAAGATACGATGCGGGCGGGACATTATGAAAACAATCCCCAGTCGGTAGACGTTATGATTCGTTCTTCCCGCGCAGTGATTGGCGAGCTTGTAGAGATTGGCGTTCGCTTCGAACGAGACGGGGACGGGTTTGCTTACACGAAAGAAGGCGCACATTCCAAACCGCGTATTTTATTCCACGAAGACGAAACGGGTAAAGAAATTACCTCGAAGTTATTAACGGCGGTACAAGCGTTGCCGAACGTGCGAATGATAGAAAACTGCGTGATGGTCGATCTTCTTTGTGAGAACGAAAGCTGTTTAGGCGTGGTGGCGAAAAGCGAAGGCGGGCAATTTTTTTCGATACAGGCGGACTACACGGTGCTTGCGACGGGCGGAATCGGCGGTCTTTTCGAACATTCCACAAATTATTCGCATTTAACGGGCGACGCGCTCGCAGTTGCGATAAAACACGGGGTAAAGCTGAAAAATATCGACTATATTCAAATTCACCCTACTACTTTCTACGAACAGGGAAACGGACGGAAATTTCTTATTTCCGAATCGGTGCGCGGAGAAGGCGCGGTGCTCTTAAACTGGAAAGGGGAGCGCTTTGTGGACGAGTTGTTGCCCCGCGACGTCGTTGCCAACGCTATTTTGCAGGAAATGCAAAAAGACGGAAAACCGCACGTGTGGCTGTCTATGGCGGCGATTTCGGCGGACGAGATTAAAACGCATTTCCCGCACATTTACCAATATTGTTTAAAGGCGGGCTACGACGTGACGAAACAGCCTATTCCCGTCGTGCCGGCGCAACATTATTTTATGGGTGGGATTGACGTGGACGAGAATAGCGGAACGTCTATGCAAAGGCTGTTTGCCGTCGGAGAAACGGCTTGCAACGGCGTACACGGTAAAAACCGCTTGGCGAGTAATTCCTTGTTAGAAAGCTTAGTTTTTGCCAAACGCGCGGCGGTGGCAATCGTAAACGGCTACGAAATCCAGCCTAAAAAGGACGAAATTCAAATAGACGAAAAAGTCTACGAAGGATATGAACAACGGTATAAAAACGTCGTTTTAACGGCGATAGAAAAGGAGAAAAACAAATGAACGGTGTGACGATGCAATTAAACGCAGACGATCTTATTAAAAGCGCGCTTAAAGAAGATATCACGAGCGAAGATATCACGACGAATTCCGTAATGCGTGGCTACGCGCTCGGGGAAGTAGATTTAATTTGCAAGCAAGACGGCGTAATCGCAGGGCTTGACGTATTTGCTCGCGTCTTTCAAATTTTAGACGAAAATACGCAAGTCAAATTGTTTGTAAAAGACGGCGACGAAGTGAAAAAAGGCGAAAAAATCGGGCTTGTGCGCGGGGATATCCGCGTGTTGCTTTCGGGCGAGCGTACCGCGCTCAATTATCTGCAAAGAATGAGCGGGATTGCAACGTATACCCGTTCTATCGTCAAGCTTTTGGAAGGGAGCAAAACCAAGCTGTTAGACACGAGAAAGACCACGCCGAATATGCGGGTATTTGAAAAATACGCCGTAAAAGTGGGCGGGGGGTGCAATCACCGCTATAATTTAAGCGACGGGATTTTGTTAAAGGATAACCATATCGGCGCGGCGGGCGGAGTGAAAGAAGCCGTGCGTATGGCGAAAGAATACGCCCCGTTCGTGCGGAAAGTGGAAGTGGAAGTGGAAAATCTTGCAATGCTTAAAGAAGCCTTAGAAGCGGGTGCGGATATTATTATGCTCGACAATATGAGCGTGGAAGAAATGAAAGAAGCCGTACGCCTTGCTAAGGGAAAAGCCGAAACGGAATGTAGCGGGAACGTGACGAAAGAGAATATCGCAAAGCTCGTGGATATCGGCGTAGACTATATTTCCAGCGGTGCGCTTACACACTCTGCGCCTATTTTAGACCTTTCTTTGAAAAATTTACACGCGGTTTAAAAGGTAGGGGAAAATGAGAGCAAACGACAGACGAAAACAAATCGCGCTGTATTTGTCTACCCGTCAAAGCCCGGTTGCAGGGGAAGAACTTTCCAAATTGTTCGGGGTGTCCCGACAGATTATCGTGCAGGATATCGGAGCGTTGCGAACGGAAGGCGCGCTGATCGACTCCACCCATTTCGGCTACGTAATGCGTCGTTCGCCGTTTGTGGAAAAGGTGTTTAAATTACGGCATACCCGAGAACAAACGCAAGACGAATTGACTACGATCGTGAAGCTTGGCGGTTGGGTCGTGGACGTGTTCGTGTGGCATAAGGTTTACGGAAAGATAGAAGCGGGACTCAACGTTGCGACGGCGGAAGACGTAGAGAAATTTTTAGACGGCGTGCGTAGCGGAAAATCCAGCGAGCTAATGAATATTACGGGCGGGTATCATTATCATACGGTACGCGCGGAAACGGTGGAAGCGTTGGCAAGAATTGAAGAAAGTTTAACCGAAAAGGGATTTCTCGTCGGCGGAGAATAAGTATTATACGATAAGATTGTACCGAAAACGGTGCAATCTTTGTGCTATAATAGAAAAAAAGGAGAGAACGGTGGCAAGTTTTGAAGCAAAAAAATTATTGATACTTCGAATTTTAGAAATTTTGACAGAATATTCGGATAGTGAGCATAAACTCCGTCAAGGGGATATTATACGGTTGTTGCAGTTGCAGTACGGGATTGAGTGCGAACGCAAAGCGGTTGCGCGGAATATCGAGTTTTTGCAAGATGCAGGATATGATATCGTTGCCGATAAATCGGGAGTATATCTTGCCGAAAGAAAATTTGAAACGGGGGAACTTCGGCTTTTAATTGATTCGGTTTTATCAAATCGAAATGTTTGCAAGGCGCACACGAAAGAACTTGTTGCAAAGCTCGCAAAAGAAGGGGGGAAGTATTTCAAAAACTACACTAAGCACGTTATCAATTTGGACGATTGGCAAAAGCAAGAGAATAAAGAGTATTTCTATAATATCGAATTACTTTGCGAGGCGATTGAAAAGAAAAAACAAGTCAGCTTTTATTATAACAGCTACGGTTTAGATAAAAAATTATACCGTAGGTCGAACGAGAAACGGCTTGTTAATCCTTATCAGCTCTTATTAAAAAACGGGTTTTATTATTTGGTTTGCAATTACGATAGGCACGACAACGGGGTATATTGTCGAGTAAATAGAATTACGGAAATCGAAATTTTGGAAACGCCTGTAAAACCGTTTACGAAAGTAAAAGAATTTGAAAACGGCTTAAATATCGGGCGGATTTCTAATAGGCTACCGTATATGTTTGACGAAAAAGCGGAAGAAATCGTGTTTGAATCGCGCAATTCCGCCGACGATATGATAAATAACGTAATAGACTGGTTTGGAAACGGCGTGAAAATGGAACGAACGGACGAGGGGAATATTCGTTTTTACGTATATGCAAGTCCGCGTGCTATGCGGTTTTGGATTTTGCAATTTGGAAAATACGTCAAAGTGTTGCAACCGCAATCGCTTTGTGATATAATAAAGGCAGATATTGCAGCAATGCAAAAATTATACGAAGAATAAAGGGGAGAAACTATATGTTTAGCGTAAATAGAACAGAAAAATTTGTAATATTGCATGTGGAAACGTTAGGGTATTTACAAAAGGAAAGTACTACGGCATGTCTTGTTCGTTTTGATGTAATGAAAGTAGTAAACGGGGAAATTGAAGAAAAAATAAAGATATTCGGACATAAAGATAAGAAAAAAATACAATATACAAACACCGTTGAAAAGAAAAATAAAGCAGGGGAAGAAGAAAATGCATTAAAAACTTCCATTTCAAGCGCATTAGAGCAATTGTACGTTTTTATAGGAGAATCTCCCGTTGTCAGTTGGACAAATTGCAGTACGATATTTGATGATTTTGATGCTGATGGGGAATCGGAAGTCGTTTTTAAAAATAACGAACGTGTTTTTCTTGCGGACGATTTGGAGCTTGAATTAGAAGATTTCGAGGGATATATAGAAGACGCATTTGATGTCGCTGAACGTTTGAAAATACCTTGTAATCGAAAAACAACAGAGGAGATTGAGTTAATTTATGCAATTTTGAAAAGGTTAGAAGTTATTTAACCTATGCAAAAATTATACGAGGAATAAAGGAGGAAGAAAAATGATGCAGGCAACAGATTGGTTGAATTTGGCGAAAGAGGTTTTGGATTCGGCGATTGCAGTTTATAATTCGGACGATAAAGGAAGACGGCGCCATGTTAATAGACTGTTTGAAGCGGCTGCTAAATTCGCACACCAAGGAAAGAAATGTATGCCCGAAGGTTGTAGAAGTGTAGAAGAAGATAAGATAATAGCGCAATTAGAAGAAATTATTGCCGTTTGCGATCAATATCGAACAAAGAAAGGATGTAAACGGTTAGAAAAGAATCAAACAACAGAAAAATAAAGGAATTTTAGATTGATATGGAAACGAAAGAGATTATAGAAAAAATACTACAAGATTATCGCGTGTGCGAGGAGACGGTTGAACAGCCGACTTTTTTAGAAATTATCGGCAAAACGAGGCGCGAAGATTATATAACGGATTTGCTCGTTTATGCGTTAAAAACCGATCCCGTTATTTTGGAACGGTTGGTTCAAAAGTTTTATAGTGAATCGGAAGATTTTTGTGATATTATAATCAAAGAGATCGTTTCGCAAAAATATATGGAGGAAGAAGGACGAGCTGATATTTTTATCATCGCGGAAACGGGGCAAGGAAATAGGTGTGTAGTTATTATAGAAAATAAAACGGATACGGTGGAGCATAGCAATCAAACGACAAAATATGCTCGTTGGGCGGAAAGCCATTATTCCGCTTATCAAAAATATTTATTCTTTTTAAAACCCGATTACAATCAAGGTAAGGTGGCGGATAAACAATATAAAAACGTAAATTATTCCCAACTTGCGCCATTGCTTGGGGAATCCAGGAATGTATATATTGCCGATTTGAAAAGGCATATTGAAAAATATTTAACGGAAAAGGAGATAAAATTTATGGAATATGACAAGTTGGTTTTAGAAAATTATAATAAATTAAAAACAATTTTGGACGAGGTGGAGAGAAAATTTAAAAACGGGAGAAGTGAGTTAATAAATAAGCTTAAAGGAGACGGAACGAACGGCATTATCGGTTTTCAAGGTGGCACTTGGAAAGGGAAAGATAGTGCGAAAGAAGACGAAATCATTTTATGGGAAACCGATTCAAAAAAGACATTCCATTTCTTCAAAAAAGGATGGTATCGAGAAGATAAAGCCAATCGTGAGAACGAGTATTATTTCTATGCAGAAATAAAATTTATTGACAATAGTAATATCGTATGCCAAAAAACGGTTAGGACAAAAAGAAAGCAAGAGAACAAAAATATAAAAGATTTTTTGAAACGTAAGGGTATAGAAAAAACTCCGGAGCAATTTGACAGTTGGGATTATACAATTCTCTCAGGTTGTCCTTTCAAGAGCGAAAAAGAGTTTTATTCTTTGGATTGGTGGCAAGAATTGCGTGAATTTGCAATAATCAACCTAAATCATTATTTGCATGAGTTAGACGCTTTAACAAAAGAATTTTTTGAATGGGATAAAAATCAACAATAAGTCCCTTTTTTGGTACAACAAATATGATATACTCTCTTTGAAAGAAAATTCAAGGAGGGTATTTTTTATGGGGAAACAGGAACAAAAAATTGTGGCAAATGAAACGGATAATTCGTTGAAAGGGATTTCAACGGGCTTCAAACAACTAGATAAAATAACGCGCGGTTTACAAGCAGGCAAGTTAATTCTTCTTGCGGCTCGTCCTGGTATGGGAAAAACGTCGTTTGCGATAAATCTCGTTGAACACGTGTCATTAAAAGAAGGAAAAACTTGCGCTGTATTTTCTCTCGAACTACCACGAGACGAAATTGTACAAAAATTGATTTGTTCTTATGCAAATATAAATCTACAAAAGGCGTTGAGCGGAAAATTGGGAGCGGAAGAATGGAAAAGATTGCTACTTGCAAGCGAAAAGATTGCAAGCAGCAACATTTACATAGACGATTCTACGCGTATTACGCCTGCGGAAATTTTATCTAAATGCCGTCAATTAAAAATGAATGGACAATTAGACATGGTAATAATCGACTATCTACAGCTTATGTCTAGCGAAAAACGAGAATATGCGTCCATTATCCGTGCTTTGAAGATTACGGCAAAGGAACTTCAAGCACCCGTTATTGTGATTGTGCAACTTAGGGGTAGGAGTTTCCAATCAAAAGAACCAAACCTTTCTGAAATTCGAGATTTGGGTGCAGTTGAAGAAGATGCAAATACTGTTATATTTCTTCACTGCACTGATGCGGTCGCTACGCCGAAAACAGAATTGATTATTGCCAAGAATAATTGCGGTGAGTTGGGTAGAGTTCGATTCAAATTCAATGAAGAATATATGAAATTCGTGGATACGGACAAGTAAAAGGAGAATTATATATGCAAAAAGATAAATCGTTTGTTGTGATTAACATTGAAACAACGGGGCTTAATAGCAATCCTGACTACGGGGAAGTAAATCATATTATCGAAGTAGGCGCAGTAAAAATAGAAAAAGGGAAAATTACGGAAAAATTTAGTTCGTTTTGCGCTTGCCCTATTCCTTTGCCCCAAGAAATCGAAAAACTGACGAGGATTTCAAACGAAGATTTGAAAAACGCGCCAAACATAAAACAAGTCTTGTATGATTTACGTAAATTTTGCAGAGAAAGCGAAATCGTGGGGCATAATGTTTCATTTGATTTGGGATTTTTGAATTATTATGGAGCAAAATACAAAATATCGTTCAAACAAGCGTATGCGGATACGCTTGCTATGTCCAGACAACTTTTGAAAAATAAGGTGGTGAATTTTCGCCTTGCGACGGTAGCGAAGTATTTTAAACTAAAATTCAAAGGGCATAGAGCCTTAAACGACGCGCTCGTTACGGCGAAAATCTTTTTGAAACTTACCGATTTACAAGATAAGCAAGAGGAAAAGAGGAATCGTTGGTTTGAAAAACATTGCGCAAACTGCGATAGAAAATGCCATTTATATGAAGATAAAGGCAGGTGGGTACCTGAAATTTCGCCAAGCGTTTATAGAAAAACGTTAAAATGGCTTTTAGACAAAGAGACGATAACGCTTGTTATGCTACAACGAGAAATGAAAATGGGGTATCCGTTAGCAGCGAATATAATGGACAGACTAAAATTAGACGGGTTTATATCTTGCACGCAAAGCGTAGCAGAAAAGAAAGTAAATCATAAGAAGATAAGGAGGACGATAAAATGAGAATTAAGAACTTGAAAATAAACGACGTGTTTGGTATAAAAAATTTAGACGTGGAATTTTCGGATACAGATAATATCATTTGCGTAATAGAAAAATATAAGGATGAAGATGAACTGCCGTTTGGTAGCCGTGTTTTAGACGTAATGGAAAGTCTTTTTTTAAATACGATTAGTGGACTTTATGGGTACGGAGAAATACAATGTCTTTGCGAAAAGTACGACAAAGATTTTCTTATTTCCTTAAAAGGGAAAAATGAACTGTTGGAAACGACTTATCAAGGAAAGAAAATGATAGGACAAAAAGTAGGGGTTGAAGAAACGTGCTTTTTTGACGAAGATTTAAGCAAAGAAATGCAATGGGTGGCAAGGATGGATTACCGCGAGTTTTTATATCCGCGAGATATGGCTGAATATTGCAAATCAAGCGGGGCGATTAGTAACGCGATGGATGAAGTGGTGAGTAGTATTGACTCGGAGTTTAGTGATTCGGGTAGGCTTTTAGCGGAAGAGTGGAAAATCTTGAAAGAAAAAACGCAGAAGTATCTTGCGGAATTTGAAGGCGTACCGTTTATAGAAGACGAACCGCTTACAATTAACCGAAAGGGAGAGTTAATGTTTCAAGACCGATACGATATGTTATCCGAAGAAACGGAAAAATATTTCAATCAAGATGAATATTTGCGTATCGAATTTTTATATTGGCTTGCTACGCTCAATCTTATCAAACGGCTTTGCGCCGATATAGGTCGCGACGGCAATTTTCCGATATTCATAACCGACTTTTTTGAGCGGTTAGACAAAGGAAAAGACAACGATTTATTGTTTGAAGAACTCAGAAAAACGGGTAGGCAGGTATTTATTCTTTTATCAAACCGCAATTTAAGCGTAGAAAAATATTGCGATAAAATAGTCGTAATAAATTCATAAAACAACCCCGCAGGTGAATTTTAAACGCCTGCGGGGTTTATCCTGTTAAGAAATTTTATAAGTCAATTTTGGGAAGTCCTGCAATGCCTTTGGCAAGGTCTTCTTCCGTCGGGATATAGTCGCTCATTTTTCCGTCGTGGAATTTTTCGTAAGCGTACATATCGAAATATCCCGTACCCGTTAAGCCGAACAGTATGGTTTTTTCTTCTCCCGTTTGCTTGCATTTCATTGCTTCGTCAATTGCTACGCGGATTGCGTGCGCCGATTCGGGAGCAGGTAAAATACCTTCCACTCTGGCAAATTGCTCCGCCGCCGCGAACACCGAAGTCTGTTCAACCGCTCTCGCTTCCAGCAAGCCTTGTTCGCGCAACTCGGAAAGGGTAGACGTCATGCCGTGATAGCGAAGTCCGCCCGCGTGGCTGGAAGAAGGGATAAACCCAGAGCCTAAGGTATACATTTTTTGCAAGGGGCAAACTCTGCCCGTGTCGCAGTAGTCGTACGCATATTTCCCGCGTGTGAGAGAAGGACAGGATGCGGGTTCAACGGCGATAAATTGATAATGTTCTTTGCCTTGTAATTGTTCTGCCATAAACGGAGCAATCAACCCGCCTAAGTTCGAACCGCCACCCGCGCAACCGATAATTACGTCGGGTTTTACGCCGTATTTATCCATTGCTGTTTTCGCTTCCAAACCGATAACGGACTGATGTAAAAGCACTTGATTGAGAACGCTTCCGAGCGCGTAGCGGTAGCCGTCGAGCCGATTTGCTGCTTCTACGGCTTCGGAAATAGCGCAACCTAAGCTCCCCGAAGTTCCCGGAAATTCTTCTAAAATTTTTCTGCCGACACTCGTCGTGGTGGACGGAGACGGCGTCACGCTTGCACCGTAAGTGCGCATTACTTCGCGACGGAAAGGCTTTTGCTCGTAAGATACCTTTACCATAAATACTTTACAATCTAAGCCAAAATACGAGCAAGCCATAGAAAGAGCCGTACCCCATTGTCCTGCGCCCGTTTCCGTCGTCACGCCTTTTAAGCCTTGTTCTTTTGCGTAATAAGCTTGCGCGATAGCGGAGTTTAATTTGTGGCTTCCGCTCGTGTTGTTGCCTTCGAATTTATAGTAAATCTTTGCGGGCGTACCGAGTGCTTTTTCTAAGCAATACGCGCGCACGAGCGGGGCAGGGCGGTACATTTTATAAAAGTCTACGATTTCCTGCGGGATAGGGATATAAGGGGTTTGGTCGTCTATTTCCTGCTTGGCAAGCTCGTCGCAAAAGATTTTTGCAAGGTCTGCTTGCGTCATAGGTTGAAAGGTCGTAGGGTTTAAAAGGGGAGCGGGCTTGCGAACCATAAACGCCCGAAGGTTCAGCCACGCTTTGGGGAGTTCACTTTCTTCTAAATAGATTTTATAAGGAATTTCTTTTTGCATACGGTTTCTCCTTTTGGAAAATTCAAGATATATCGAGTAAGCGGAATAAAAAAGCCCGAAGTACGGAATGATCCGTGCTTCGGGACGATAATTTCTACCGCGTTGCCACCCAAATTGACTTAAAGTTTTAAGTCCGCTCGTTGCGTACTATCATACGCTCTGCCTTTTTACGGGTGCAGGTCCCGTCGATTGCTACTGCCACGCTTACTTGCGTGGGTTCGTTCGCCCT
>CAJGCN010000028.1 GCA_904501815.1 uncultured Clostridia bacterium | reverse complement strand
TCGTAATCGTAGACGAACAGGGCAACGACGTCAGCTATTATTATAAAATCGCAGGCGATTACGGCTCTTTATACGTAAGTAAACGTGAAATTACCTTAACGGCGTGCAGTTTAACCGTATCCAAAGATTCCTTGAACGGCGGGGTGATTATTTGTCCGAAATATACGATTAGTTCGGACTACGAGCCTATTGTTTACGAAGGAACGAGCGGTCAAAAGGAATACGCTTCGGGCGAATTTTGCGCACATTTAGGCGACGGGCATTATATCGTCGTACAAGTGCAAGCGTTAAAAGAACTTTCCAAAATAGGAAGAACGGATAATCAAATCCTTTCTTATACCGTTTATGATAAAGACGGGAAAGACGTTTCCGCAAACTATAAGGTAAACAAAGTAAAGGGAATTTTAAAAATAACCAAATAAAAAATCTACCGTTTTGACGGTTATGGAGCAAGAAAAAGGAACTGTCTATGTTATACGAAAAATATGCAAAGACAATATCAAAAATAGCAAGCGTATTTAAATTCGTAAAACGCTTCCGCGTTGCGATTATTGCAGTCGCGGCAGGGGTGGCGGCTACGAGTTCGGTCACGCTCGGCATTAACGGGATTGTATACGACGAAGTAGACTGTCCCGCCGAAATCGTGTACGGACAAGAGCTGTCTTATGAAGCGAGCGCAATTTTCGAGAACGTAAAATACGAATACGCCCAAAAAGGCTCAAACAGTTGGTCGAGCGTTCGTCCGACTTCCGTTGGGGATTATAAAATCCGCGCGGTTTCCGTAGGCGCGTTCGGTGGAAAAACGTACGGCGACGTACATTCTTTCACTATTCAACCCAAAGAAATTGAGATAACAATCGGGCAAGAAGAAGTAGAATACGGCTCACTTCCCGTGCTTTCAGCGGAACTTGCCGAAGGGGACGAAATTACTTGCTCGAAATTCGACTACGCCGACGTTTCCAGCGCGGAAACCACCGTTTTGCCGATTACGGAATATATTAAAATCACGAACTCGGCAGGCGAAGACGTGACGTCGTCGTATCGCTTTACCCTTTCGTCGTCGGCGATTACCTTTACCGAACGAACGGTGGGGATAACCGTGCACGACGCCGTACATATTTACGACGGTACGCCGTTTAGCTTTGAAGAATACGAAATTACGAGCGGGTCGTTCGTGGACGGGGATATTCCACATTTTGAGTTCGGCGTATCGCAAACGGACGTAGGAACGACGGCTAACCATACGTATATCACCGTGTCGGATAGCGAAGGAAACGACGTGACGGAGCGTTATAAATTTTCCTATACGTTTGGGGATTTAATCGTTCGCGCCCGTGAAATAACCGTTCAAACGGCTTCCATGAAATGGCTTTACGACGGTAAAGCGCACGAGCAAACGGAATATGAAATTATTTCCGATACGAAATTAGTGGAAGGGCATACTTTAAAAGCCGTTAAAACTACGTCAATAAAAGGGGTTTCTACGAGTGAAAACCAAGTGGAATACGTCGTGGAAGACGTAAACGGTAAGGACGTTTCGGCGAATTATAAAATCAGGTATGAATACGGCTCGTTGGAAGTGGAAAAACGCCCGTTGACGGTGCAAACGGCATCGGGAGAATGGACGTACGACGGCAACGCGCACGAGAATATAACGCTTAGTGTTGCGGACAGCTCGGTAAATCCGCTTGCCGAAGGTCATCAAATAGTACATTACAAAGACGCTTATACGGATATCGAACTTTTGCAAATAAGCCAAGTAATCCGTCTGGAAGACGGAAGCGTTGGCGGAAAGGTTAATCAATTAGAAGCTATGATTCTTGACGAAGACGGCGCGGACGTTTCGGAGAATTACGCTCTTAGCTACGAATACGGCATTTTAAAAATTTTACCGAAAGAATATACTGTGCAATTCACCGATTTAACGACCGTCTACGACGGGCAAGAATACCGTCTGACCGATTTTATCACCGTTTCGGGCGGGTGTATTGCTGGCGAAGTCCCGACGATTACGGAATTTACTACGAGAACGAACGTGGGTGAAACGGTCAGCGAAAACAAAATGCTCATTTTGAAAGGCGAAGAGCAGGATATGACGGGAAATTACGATTTTACCGTTTTGCAGGGCAAGATAAAAATCACCGCCCGCCCGATTACCGTCTATACGCAAGATGCCACGTTCACCTTTGACGGGAAACCGCACGGCTTAGCGCAAATTGCAAGTATTTCAGGCGACGGGTTAGTAGAAGGGCATACGTATAAAATCAGCGAAACGTATACGACCGTTGTTTACGTGTCTGACGGCGCAGTCAAAAATGAATTTACCGTCAGCGTTTTAGGGAGCGACGAAACTACCGACGTTAGCGGGAATTATGCGATTGCCTACGAATACGGGTATTTGCAAATTTCCCCCCGTCCAATTTACGTGACGGCAAACACTTTGTCTTGGATGTACGACGGCTACGAACACTCGGCGGACGGTTTCTACACAGCGGACGGAACGGGGCTTTTTGAGCTTGAAAACGGTCTTGCCGAAGGGCACGTGGCAACGGCTACCGTAAACGGCTCGATTAAAACGGTAGCGCAAAACGACGCTCGCGCGTGGATACAAGAAGATACTTTTAAAATCGTAGATAGCAAGCAAGAAGAAAGAACGGTAAACTACGCGCCCATTTTCCAAGACGGAACGCTTAGCATAACAAAACGTCCGATTACCGTTCAAACGGGCTCGGGTGAATGGATTTACGACGGTCAAATGAAACAATGCCTTGAGCTTTGGGTGTCGGAAGAAACTCCTAACCCGCTTGCCGACGGGCAAGATATAAAGGTGGCGGAAGATTCGGAATGTGGAGCTACGCAAGTATTTTGGACTGAAAAGGGTGAAATAGCGAGTTATCCGAACGAGATTAAATGTTCGATTTTCGTCGTAGGCGGAGAAGATACGACGGAAAATTATGAAATTACCTATCGCTACGGTGGCTTACTTATCAAACCCCGCCCGATTACCGTCCAAACGGAAGATTTAAGAAACGTTTATAACGGTGCGGAGCAAAGCAAAATAGCGTTCAAAGTAATTTCTGAATTATCCATCGTAAAAGACGAATATCATAAGATAGAAGCTTTTACCGCGCGTAAAATCGTGGGCACGGAGAAAAATATACTGTCGCTTGCTATCTATACGAAGCGTTGGGGAGATGAATATAACGTGACGCCTAATTATGAGATTACTTATAAATACGGCGAAATTACGATTACCCCGCGTCCGATTACGATTACGACGGATAGCGACGAAAAAACTTACGACGGCACTCCGCTGTCTTGTGAAAGCTACGTTCTTTCAACGGGCGAAAACGAAGGACTTGCGCCGTCGGAAAGAGAAGAGCTGAAAAACTGGGCTTCTATCACGAACGCAGGCACGGAGAAAAACACCGTTGAGTTAGTTATTCTTGATAAAGACGGACTTCCTACGAAGGACAATTATACCCTTACCGAAGATTTTGGGAAACTTACCGTCAACAAACGGGAATTAACTATACAAACTGGCAGTTGCTATCAAATGTACGACGGGCAAACGTGGGGAAGATACGTTTATGACGTAATTTCAGGGTCGCTTGCGCCCGACGAATACGTGTATTCGGAAACTGTTCCCGAAATTTGCAACGTCGGTAAGATTACCAACGAATGGATAGGCACGGAAATTTATAATCAAAAAGACCAAAAAACGACGGATAACTACGAGTTTACCGTTAAGTTTGGCACGCTTGAAATCTACGCTCGCCCGATTACCGTTCAGCCGTATGCGGAAAAGATTTACGACGGAACACCGCTTGTGTTTGACGGGAAGAACTATCGTATCGGCGGGGAAGGCTTGGTGGAAAATCAGTCCATTTTAAGCTTTGTGGCAGTCGGAGAAAGAACAGATGCAGGCGAAGGAAGTTGCGATTTAACGAGCGTGGAAATCGGGTATTCGAAAACGGAAAAAACGACGGGCAATTACGATATTACCTATCTGACGGGTACGTTGACCGTTTCGCCCCGCCCGCTTACGATTATTTCGGGTACGGCGTGGAAGTATTACGACGGAACGGCGCTTATTTGCCACGATCATTTCATTTCGGATGAAACACCACTTGTATTTAAACACGCTGTACATTATGTTGCTTATTTGAGTGAACAAACGAACGCAAACTACGGACGGGAAGGGCAGGAAGGCACGGACAACGAAATTAAAAACGCAGTCATTTGGAGTGCCGAAGATAAAGACGTTTCCGCGAACTACGAAATTTCTTACGAGTTTGGTAAGTTGTGCGTGCAATATCGACCGATTACGATTACGACGGCGGGCTACGTTGGAGTATACGACGGCTACGAACACGACGTAAGCGGGTATACGATTACCACGCCGATTGAAAATCAACCTGCAATCGTGCAAGGGCAAAAACCTATTGTCGAAGTACGATATGCAACGGTTAAAAACGTCATAAAAGATAAAAACTTTGTGGATAGATTTAATATCGTAGACGAAGAAAATGAAGAGCTTTCCTATTTTGAGAACTATGAAATTACGTATGAAGAAAGCATCCTCTTTATTCAACCGCGCGGGGTGCAAATTACTTCTACGGGCGTAGAAAAGGTTTACGACGGCGTGGAAGTGGACGTGAGCGCGTATGAAGTCCTTTCTCTTACGGATAGCGATCCGATTTTTGCTCAAACGGATACCGCTACGATTTCCGTAAAATATCAAAAAGCTAAAGACGTAATCGACGCTATCAATACGATTACGGTTTCTATCGTAGATAAAAACGGCGACGATATGATAGAAGCGGGAAACTACGAAGTATATTTAATCGAAAATCCCGTTAAAATCACGCCAAGAGAGATTACGATTGAAACGCCTACGGAAAGCAAAGTCTACGACGGAACACCGCTCGGTGCGGCGAACTTGGTGATACGAAAGGGTACGCTTGCGCCTAATCAAAAAATAGTTCAGAACGGGATAAATCCTACGATTACCAACGTTGGCGAGATTGTAAATGTAATCCCGTATAAAATTCAAGATGCTGACGAAAACGACGTGACGGGCAACTACGCTATCACGGAAAACTTCGGTATGCTCAAGATTACGCCGTTTATCGTGCAATATAAAACGTTTAGCGCGAAAAAGCAATTCGACGGTACGCCGCTTATTCATGATGAAATAGTATTTATCAGCGAAAAACAATGTGTAGACGGGCAAATTTTAACTTTTGAAACAACGGCGTTATTATTGCCGGATACCGTTGATAATTTAATCGTTGATTTCGTCGTGATGAGTGGAGAAGAAAACGTTTCCGCAAACTATATTTTCGAATGCGTTGAAAAGGGAAAACTTACCGTCACCCCCGCGCCGTTGGAGCTTTTAACGATTTCTTATACTTGGAAGTATAACGGTTCAACTTTTTGGTATAAACACGTTGATATCGTTAGCGGAGAAATTCACGGATTTGATTTTGATATTCCGTATTATACAAGCATAAAAGACGTTGGAAGTAAGCCGAATATTTTAACGGTTAGAATTATCGACGATAAGAAAAACGATATGACAACAGGCTACGATATCGTTTTAAATTACGGTACGTTGACGGTTGAACCTGCCACCGACATGCCTGAATTGCCGCCCCCGCCTATTACTTTGCCTGAAAATGATAACGGTGATTTAGGCGGTGAAATCACGGATTCGGAATATGGGGAGATGCGCGATACAACGCTTTTTAAAGCGACGGCAAATAAAAATCACAGAGCGTATTTCAGAGTAAACAGCTTTGGCGACTACGCTTATTCAAGCTGGTCAAAAGCTACGCCGTATACGGGTGAAACGCCTGTAAATCCTTTGTATTTTACGGCGCTTGCGCTTGCGTATGCGAAAGCCGAGAAAGTGGAGATTTCCCTTTCGACGAATTATTCGACTTTGCCGTATATGCTGTTAAACTATGCAGGGTATGCAGGCAATACGGATAAGAACGATTGCCAGATTTCCACCGATTCTTGGCTGAATTATGCCGTGCAAGCGTATCAGTACGAATACGACCCGAATACCGTTTATTCGCTCGCAGGCACGCCTTACGAAAGCGCGGAAGTTGCGTATCGCGAGTTCGTACAAAAAACTTATTTGAACTTACCGCAAGAAACCAAAAACGAATTGATTAGAATTGCAAACGCCAAAGGCATTACGGCGAATACGCCCGATTTGATTTCGAAGATTGCAGAAATAGTTAGAAATCAAGTGCCGTACAGCGTGTATACGCCCGAGTATAAAGACGATTATGCGTTGTATTTCTTCACGCAAGCAGAAACGGGGCTTTGCCGATATTACGCGACGGCTGCGGTGGCTATGTACCGTGCGTTCGGTATTCCCGCAAGATACGTGACGGGATACGCCGAGAATTTAAGCGCAGGGCAAGAAACGAATATTTCGGCAATCGGGCACGCTTGGGTGGATGTGTATCTTGACGGAATGGGCTGGGTGATTATCGATCCGACTTCTTCGAATAATATCGACGGCGGAACGGACGGCGGCGGGGATAATCCTGTTGACGGCGAAAAACCTGGCGACGGCGAACAGGACGACGAACCACCGTTTAAAGGGCAGACGATTTATGTGAAACCCATTGACGTTTGGCAGGTTTACAACGGAGAAACTTTATATGCAAAGAACGAAATTGACGAAGCGTACGGCGGGATATATCTTTTGTTGGACGAAGGGTATACCTATACCGTCGAAGTGGTTGGTTCGAGAACAGACGTAGGTAAAACGGAAAGTCAAATTATTTCCTTTACGATTTTTGATCCTGACGGAAAGGAAATAACGCCTGAAGAGCTTGAAATTGAGCTTGTTAAAGAAACGGGGTTAATCCGTGTGGTGGAAGATTACGTAGAAGTCGTTATTTGCGATATTTCAAAGGTTTACGACGGGAAACCGCTTGAATTAGAAGATTTCTACTATGTTGAAAACGAAGAAGATTTAATAAGTTCAGGCTACTGGGTATACGTATATTTAGATAGAGAAATTATCAATTGTAGCGATAGTATATCTCTTTCGGAATTGCAACAAATGGATAATTTAGTGCGGGTATACGATAACTTAGGCAACGACGTCACTCATTCCTTTGAAATCGTGATTACGGGCGAAGCGTTGTTCGTTGAACGGCAACTGTTGACGATTACGAGCGGTTCTGCAACGAAAAACTACGATGGGAAAGCCTTGACTTGCAGTGATTACGATATCGTTGGTTTAGTAGAAGGACATACGGCAACGATAGAAGTCGTAGGGACGATTACCGCGCACGGGGAAACGTTCAACACGATTTTAAAAAATACGTTGAAAGTCGTAGACGAAAACGGCAACGACGTCACGGACAATTATCGGATAGGTAAGGTAATTGAAGGGAAACTGACGATTACGACTTAACTTCCCTTAAAAAAGAAACGGGTACGGAAAGAACTCCGCGCCCGTTTTTTCGCTCTTTAGCGATCGTTTTTGATAAAGATTTTTTCAATGCACGCAACGATAGCGTACATAATTGCCGCAAGTATACATAAGATGACGACCGCACTCATAACAAGGTCGAGCTTAAACACCTGCCCGCCGTAGACGATTAAATACCCTATACCCGCTTTAGAAACGATATATTCGCCCATAATCGAGCCGATCCACGCCATACCTACGTTAATTTTCAGCATGGAGATAAAGGCGGGGAGAGAAGACGGCACGACGAGCTTGGTTAGAATTTGTAGCTTGCTTGCGCCCATTGAGCGCAATAAAAGCAGTTTTCCTGCGTCGGTGGACATAAAACCGTTTAGCATATTCATAATGGCAATGATAAGCCCGATAAGCACGGTCATAAACACGATAGCTTCACTGCCCGTTCCGCACCAAATGATAATAAGCGGTCCAAGCGCGATTTTCGGCAAAGCGTTTAATACGACGAGATATGGCTCTACGATTTTTCTTGCCGAGTCGCTCCACCATAGCCCAAGCGCAATTAAATACCCTGAAATCACGGCGATAACAAACCCTAAAAGGGTTTCTTCCAAAGTCGTTCCCACGTGGTAGAAGAGAGTTCCGTTTTCATAAAGTTCCCCGATAGTTTTGCAAATTCTCGACGGAGAGCTGGTAATAAAAGGATTTACCCATTCCAAGCTCGCGGCAAGCTCCCAAAACAAAATGAGAACGAGCAGGATAGAAATACGGCAAACGTTAATAAGAATATTTTTTTTGCGGTATTTTTTTAAATATAGAAGATGCGCAGGCGAGTAATTCGTTGACTTTTTCATACGTTTAATTCCCTCCACAAAATCTCGAACCATTTCGAAAATTCCTTATTCTCACGCCTTTTGAGCGGTTCGCTTTCAGGGAAGGAAAGTTCGTGTTCGGCTACCACGCGCGCAGGGCGGCGGGAAAGAGTGAGTACCTTATCGGCAACGGAAATAGCTTCGCTGATGTCGTGCGTAATCAAAAGCGCCGTCTTTTTTTCTTCCCGAATAATTTTATACACGTCGTCGCATACGTTGAGCCGTGTTTGATAATCGAGCGCGGAGAACGGTTCGTCTAAAAGAAGCATATCGGGGTCAACCGAAAGCGTTCTAATGAGCGCGGCGCGTTGTCGCATACCGCCCGAAAGGGAAGAAGGGTAATTTTTTAAAAACTGTTTAAGTCCGTATTTTTCCGCAAGCGCAATCGCGCGGGCGCGGGCTTCGGGGGTGTTCCGCTTCTTGATTTCAAGGGGTAGGAAAATATTTTTTTCAATCGTACGCCAAGAAAAAAGTTCGTCTTTTTGCAACATATACCCAAAGGATATACCCGACGAAACGACTTTCCCAGACGTTGGCTTTAAAAGTCCTGCCGCCAAAGAAAGCAAAGTGGTTTTGCCACACCCCGAAGGACCGATAATTGCAACGAATTCTCCTTCCCGAACGGAAAAGCTTAAATTTTCCACCGCGACGGTTTCGCCTTGTTTGCTGTGGTATCTCATTGATACGTTGTCAAATCGTAAAACTTCTTTCATTTGCGTAATCCTTCGTTAAGTTCTGTTAGTTTCCGTAAACTTCCGTTGCTATTTTTTTTGCGTAGGTATTGTCTACGAGATCGTCAAGCTTCACCCGTTTATCGAGTTCACCCGCTTTTTCGATAATATCTTGTAAGCGGTTTAAACTTGCTTCCGTCATTGCCATATCTTTTTGCCAAGCGTCGATTGCGGCGTATCTTTGTACGCTCGCGGCCGCCGATTCTTTCGTCGTGCCTTCAAAATAGGAAGTGAGATAGGGCGCAACCGTCGAAGCTTCGTTTTCATTAATATATTTAATGGCTTTCATAATCGCGCGCAAGAAACCTTCCGCGTGTGTTCCGTTCTTTTTCAGCCACGATTCTTTTGCCATAAAACAGGTGTAAGGCACTTCGCCCGAAGCTTCCCCAACGGATGCGACTACGTAGCCTTTGCCTGCCGCTTCATATTCGTAAGCAACGGGGTCGAACATAGTGCAATAATCCGCCGTGCCCGCTTCGAACGCACTCGTCATTAAATTGAACGCTACGTCGTAGTTTAAGGTCAAGTCAACGCCGTCGGTGAGATTGTAGTTGCCTAAGATATATTCAAAGGTCATAGCAGGTACGCCGCCTTTTCTGCCCGCAAGAATTTCCTTGCCTTTCAAATCCGTCCATTGAAAGTTGGGCTCGGCTTTTCTGGAAACGAGAAAAGACCCGTCCCGTTTGGTCAACTGCCCAAACACTTTGGGCGCGTCCGTCGACCCGCCGGTAAGTACGTAAATTGCCGCTTCAGGACCGCAAAGACCGATATCGGCATCACCCGAAAGCACCGCCGCCATAACCTTATCTGCGCCCCCGCCGTTGGAAACTTCGAGCTTGATATTTTCTTGTTTAAAATACCCAAGCGATTCCGCTAAATAAAAGGGCGCGTAGAAAATAGAGTGCGTCACTTCGTTTACGCGAATGGTTTTCATTCCGTCTTTATCTTCTTCGTTGCAAGCCGATAAAGGCAGAAGAGCGAGGCAGGTGGCAAGCGCCAAACCGATTTTCTTGAAAAAATTTTTCATAATAGATAACTCCGTTAAAAAAATTTTGTAATAATATATTATATGAGCGCGCGTTTATAATTGACAATTAGTTTGGAAAGTACTATAATAAAAAGGCTATTCCCTTTTTTAAGGGGTAGAAGATAGAGTGGGAAAATTTACTAAAAAAGGAAAAGACGATCACTATGGAAATGCAAAAGACTTATAATCCGAAAGATTTCGAAGACAGAATTTACGCCGACTGGGAAAAATCAGGCGCATTCCGCGCGGAAATCGACGCGGAAAAAGTTCCCTTTACGATTATGATGCCCCCGCCCAACATTACGGGGCAATTGCACATGGGGCACGCAATGGACGCCACGATGCAAGATACTCTCATTCGCTTTAAGCGTATGCAGGGGTACGCCGCGTTATGGTTGCCCGGTTGCGACCACGCTTCTATCGCTACCGAAGTCAAGATCGTTGAAAAAATGAAATCGGAAGGGGTGACGAAAGCAGATTTAGGTCGGGACGGCTTTTTAAAACGCGCGTGGGAATGGAAAGAACAATACGGCAACCGTATTATGCTCCAACAGCGCAAAATGGGCACGTCTTGCGACTGGTCGCGCCAAGCGTTCACGATGGACGAGAAATGCTCCCGCGCCGTTCGCGAAGTATTCGTTAATCTCTATAATAAAGGACTTATCTATCAAGGGGACAGAATTATTAACTGGTGTCCTTGCTGTAAGACCGCGCTTTCGGATGCGGAAGTGGAATACGCCGAAGAAGGCGGACATTTCTGGCATCTTCGCTATCCTGCGGTTGACGGAAGTGCGGAAGTTATCGTTGCGACGACCCGCCCTGAAACTATGCTTGGGGATACGGCGGTTGCAGTGCACCCCGACGATAAACGCTATAAAAAGCTCGTAGGAAAAACTTTGCGCTTACCGCTTACCGACAGAGAAATTCCCGTCGTTGCTGATGAATACGTTGACCCTGCTTTCGGTACGGGTTGCGTGAAAATTACGCCGGCGCACGATCCTAACGACTTTGAAGTTGGCAAACGCCACGACCTTCCCGTAATCCGCGTGATGAACGACGACGGAACGATGAACGAGCTTGCGGGTGCGTATAACGGGCTGGACAGATACGAAGCGAGAAAGAAAATTATTGCCGACCTTGAAGCGCAAGGCGCGCTTGTGAAAATCGAAGCGCATACGCATAACGTAGGGCATTGCTATCGTTGCCACGCAACGGTTGAGCCTATCGTGTCTAAACAATGGTTCGTGAAAATGGAACCGCTTGCAAAACCCGCTATTCAAGCGGTAATGCGCAATAAAGTCAAATTCGTTCCCGAACGTTTCTCGAAAATCTATTATAACTGGATGGAAAACGTGCGCGATTGGTGCATTTCCCGTCAGCTTTGGTGGGGGCACAGAATTCCCGTTTGGTACTGCCAAGACTGCGGTAAAGTTATTTGCTCGAAAGAAGACCCGACCGTTTGTCCGAACTGTCAAAGCTCGAATATCAAGCAAGACGAAGACGTGTTAGACACGTGGTTCTCGTCCGCGCTTTGGCCGTTCTCTACGCTCGGTTATCCCGAAGAAACGCCCGATTATAAATATTTCTATCCCACCGACGTTCTCGTCACGGGCTACGATATTATCTTTTTCTGGGTATCCAGAATGATATTCTCGGGTATTGAGCATACGGGTAAAGTACCTTTTCACGACGTACTCATTCACGGTATTATCCGCGACGAACAAGGCAGAAAAATGAGTAAATCGCTCGGCAACGGTATCGACCCGTTGGAAGTAATCGAGAAGTACGGCGCAGACTCGCTCCGCTTGTCTTTGCTTACGGGCGTTGCTCCCGGCAACGACACCCGCTATTCCGATACGAAGGTGGAAGCTTGCCGAAACTTTATCAATAAGCTTTGGAACGCAACCCGTTTCGTGCTTATGAACGCGGAAGGTAAGAAAATCCCCGCGATTGAAACGGTGAAATTTGCACCCGCCGATAAATGGATTATTTCTAAACTCCAAAACTGTATTCGCGAAGTGACCACGAATTTGAATAAATACGAACTTGGCGTAGCCAGCGACCTTGCAATGAGCTTCGTTTGGGACGATTTCTGCGACTGGTATATCGAACTTTCCAAACCCGCGCTCTACGGCGAAGACGAGAACAGAAAAGCCGACGCGCTTGCGGTGCTTTGCTTCGTTTTGGAAAACGCGCTCAAACTTTTGCACCCGTTTATTCCTTTCGTCACGGAAGAAATTTATGCGAATTTGCCTAATACCAAAGGCAGTATTATGACGTCGAACTTCCCGCGTTATAACTCGAAAATGGCGTATAAAAAGGAAGCCAAAGCCTTTGAAGGGGTAATGGAAATTATCAAAGCGGTGCGCGCTATGAAAAAGAACGCCGATTGCCCGCCGTCAAAGAAAGTTGAATTAAATATCGTGACGGAATCAAAACGGCTTATTCAAGTCAATAAAGATTGTATTATGAAGCTTTCGGGCGCAAGCGGAGTGAAACTCGTAGAAAGCTCGGCGGTAATTGAAGGGAAAACCGTTTCCGCCGTCACGGAAATTGCGCAAATTTACGTTCCGTTAGGCGAACTCGTCGACGTGGAAAAAGAAAAAGCCCGTCTTACGGCGGAAATCGAACGTATCGACGGGGAAATCGCTCGCGCGGAAGGCAAGCTGAATAATCCCAATTTCGTCAACAAAGCGCCGAAAAAGCTCGTAGACGACGAAAAGGAAAAAGTGAAAAAATATTGCGATATGAAAGAAAAGTGTATCGCCCAACTCAACGAACTGTAATGAAAAAACGCCCTGCGGGGCGTTTTTCTTTTATCGTAAATTATTCGTTTTGAAATTCGCGTAGCAATTGTAGCAACGCGAATTTTTGTGGTTCTGTCAATTCTCTCACGCGTTTTAAAATCGTGTATTCCACGCCCGTTGGCGTTTGCCTGTTTATTGCGGACGGTTCGCGCCCAAACAGTTCGTCAATCGTCACGTCGAATATTTCCGCTAATTTGACAATCGTTTCACAGTCAGGCTCACTCGTACCGCTTTCCCAGTTGCTTACGTTGCGCTGTACGTTTCCGATTTTTTCCGCTAACTCTTTTTGTGTGAATTGCATTTCTTCTCTAAACTCTTTAATTCTCAATTTCATTATCGTTTCCCCCAATATTTACATTTTACCAAAAAAATTACTAAAAATACTTGACAAAGAAAATTAAATACTGTATAATGTTTCGCATTAGAAAATAAATTTCTAAAAATTTTCGACGAAGGTGGTGTTTGTGTCGTGCGAAGAGGTAAAAATTATTTTGCGCAAAGGAATACGGCAATTATTGTGTCGGTGGCATCTGTTTTATTTAGCGTAGCTTTGATGGTGGGGGTAGTTTATGCTCTTATCGTTGGCGGTGGAGACGGTAAAATCGGAATAAATGCAGTATCGCAAGAATGTGAAATTAGTATCGTTGATAAAGAAAATCATTCGCTTATCGGCGACGTTCTTGATTTCGTTGCGCCTGACGGTAGGAAAAATATTGATTTTGAG
>CAJGCN010000027.1 GCA_904501815.1 uncultured Clostridia bacterium | reverse complement strand
TGCCAAAAACACGACCGTTTTTCCGTCTTGCGAGAATTTCTTTTCCTGCTCTTGCGCGTTCTTTTGCAAAGGCTTAGGCAATAATCTGCGATTGCCGAGATAATAGGTAATTCCGTTAATTTCTGCCACCCCGCCTTTTCCCGTTTCATAGCGGTAATTTTGAGAAAAGACGGAATTTATTTGCGTTTTTTCATTTGCATAGTCTTTGATACACTCTGCAATAGGGTGATTTGATTTTTCTTCCATTGCACACGCAACGTTCAACGCCTGTTCTACTTGTCCGTAAAGACAAATAAACTCGTTGACGGTAGGTTTTCCAACGGTCAGCGTTGCCGTTTTATCGAGTAGAGCGCAGTTAATTTCTTTTGCTTTTTGCAAGGCTTCCGCATCTTTATATAAAACGCCGAGCGACATTCCCCGACCCGTAGCCGCCATTACCGCAACGGGAGTTGCCAACCCTAACGAGCAAGGACAAGAAATGACGAGTACGCTAATGGCATAATTCGCCGCCGTTGAAAACGCCGAACCGATAGCAAGCCAAGAAAAAAAGGTAATAAGAGAAATTAACGCAACGACAGGCACGAAAATCCCTGCGATTTTATCCGCAGTTTTTTGAATAGGAGCTTTGCTCGCCCCCGCTTCTTTAACCATTTTAACGATTTGCGAAAGAGTAGTTTCCACACCGACCTTTTGCGCGAGTATTTTCAAATACCCGCTTTTAACGATATCCGCGCCCGTCGCGCTATCCCCTTCAACCACTTCAACAGGCATACTTTCGCCCGTGATCGCGGCTCGATCGAGAAAAGCGTGTCCTTCCAAAACTACGCCGTCTACGGGAATATAATCCCCTTGCTTTACAATTAAAATATCCCCTTTTTCAATTTCCGAAAAAGCGATTGACGATTGAAAACCGTTGCGTTCGACTACGACGGTATTCGGCATCAGCTTAATGAGTTTTTCCACTTCGTCGCCCGTTTTGCGCTTAGAGTTTTCTTCGAGCCATTTGCCGAGCGTGACAAGCACTAAAATCATTGCCGCAGATTCGTAAAATAAATGCCCGTGCCCGCTATGCCCGATATAGCCTATTACCGTTAAAACTAAACTGTATACAAAGGAAGCCGCCGAGCCGAGCGCAACAAGCGTGTCCATATTCGGGACTTTCTTGATAAGCGCTTTCGTTCCACTCGTGTAAAATTTAAAATTCACGACAATCACTACGAGTGAAAGTATCATTTGCAGGGTATTGTTCAGCCAAGTCGGGGGCGTGTGCAAGCCCATCATTCCACCCATTGAAAAATACATTAACGGTAGCAAAAAGAATAACGATACGAAAAACCTTCTTTTGAGTTTATTCGGCTGAGATTTTTTCTTATTCAAAGCGTTTTCGTCATACGGAAGCGCGCCGTAGCCAAGCTGAACGACGGCGTTTATAATGCGCTCTTTTTGAAGTTTTTTCTCGTCGTATTCCACCGTCATCATTTCGCCCATCAACGAAACTTCCACCGATAAAACGCCTTCTAATTTTTTCACGGTTCTTTCAATCCCTGCCGAGCAAGCCGAACAAGTCATTCCCAACACCGTAAATTTTTCTTTCATAAAATTCTCCAAACTCTTTTTCTTAAATTATAGCATTTACCCTTGTTTTTGTCAAGGTTTTTAAAGACTTAACTTCGGTTAATCAAACGGATAAAACACAACGCAAAAAAGCGGGTGCATAATGCAACCCGCCTGCTTTTTTAATCAGACGAACGATTAGTCTTTCTTTTCTTCGTTCTTGGAAACTACTTCCGCGCCGTCGTAGAAACCGCAGCTTTTGCAAACCTTGTGCGATTCTTTCATTTCGTGGCAATGGGGGCATTCTACAAGCGTAGCCGCCGTTGCCTTATAGTTTGCAAATCTCTTGTTCGTTCTGCTCTTCGATTGTTTACTCTTAGGTACTGCCATATTAACACCTCTCGTTTATATTTCTCAATTTATTTTATTCCGAAAACCCGATTTCTTCGGGATCTTCACCACAGCTAAGCAAAAACGGCATACTTGCCATAATCGCATCATCAATCGCTTCCGTTAAATCGACTTTGCCGTTTGAATAACCGTAGTCTTCATACTCTTGAGTCGGTTCAAACAAAGCGTTTAACTCCCCTTCCACTGTTGTAGAAGCTTCTTTTAAACAACGGGAACATTGCCCTGCTATCTCATAGCGGATTTTTCCCGTAATCTCCAAAGCATCATCTTCAAACAATTCGTATTCCGCTTCCACTTTTACCAAAGAAGCAAACTTTACGAGCGGTATACTCATTAACTCTTCGGGGGGCGCATAGTCAAACTCTATCTTTCCGCGATACAGTTTTTGCGCATTGAGTTTTCTCACGTCGATTATCTTCATAAAACTGACTTTACAAGTATAGTATATTTAAAAAACTTTGTCAACTTATTTTCGCTGGCTTTAAGGAATTTTTTACAATAATTCTACGGTTTCTCTCGCAATCACGAGTTCTTCATTGGTCGGAATGATTAAAACTTTAACTTTGGAATCCTTTGCGGAAATATCACGAATACTTCCGTCGTTCTTTTGCAAATTCTTTTCCTTATCGATTGCAAGGGACAAATAGCTCATATTTTCGCAAATCCCTTCGCGTACGCAAGGGGTATTTTCCCCAACGCCTGCCGTGAATACGATTGCATCTACGCCGTTCATTGCCGCAGCGTAAGCTCCAACGTATTTCTTGCAATTATAGATAAACAAATCCAAAGCGAGTGCCGCGCGCTTATTTCCTGTCGCTTTTGCCGCCGTAAGGTCGCGGAAATCGGACGACACGCCCGAAACGCCGAGCATACCGCACTTTTTATTTAAGTAGGTCAACGCTTGGGAAATATCCAAACCTTCTTTCTTCGCCAAATATTCAGCAGCAGCAAAATCGATATCCCCGCTACGAGTTCCCATAGGTACACCCGCAAGTGGCGTAAAGCCCATAGACGTATCCACACATTTACCGCCGTCAACCGCCGTAATCGACGAGCCGTTTCCTAAATGACACGTGATCACTTTGATTTCTTCAGGCTTTTTACCAAGATACTTCGCCGCTTCTTGCGAAACGAATTTATGGCTCGTGCCGTGATAGCCGTACCGTCTAATTTGATACTTTTCGTAATCTTCGTAAGCAATCGGATACATATACGCATAATCGGGCATCGTGAAATGGAAGCTCGTGTCGAATACGAGCGCCATAGGCGTGTTGGGCATTGCCGCACGGCAAGCGTTTACGCCGATAATCGCCGCAGGGTTATGTAAGGGCGCAAGGTCTTTGATTTCTTCCATTACTTTCATGGTTTCGTCAGATACGAGTACGGGAGTTTTAAAGGCCTCCCCAGAAGCGACAACACGGTGTCCTACCGCGTCAATCTCGTCCATTGAAGAAATCACGCCCGTTTCTTTATCGGTAAGAGCGTTTAAAACGAGCGAAACCGCAACGTTATGGTCAGGCATAGGTTGCTCAAAAACAAATTCCTTGCCGTTAGCTTTATGCGTGAGTTTAGAACCGTCGATAGCAATTCTTTCACACGTACCTTTCGCAATTACGCCTTCCGTTTCCATATCGATAAGCTGATATTTTAACGAAGAACTTCCTGAATTGATAACTAAAACTTTCATTCTTCTTTTCTCCTATTAAAGTTGTGTTTGAAGTGCGGTAATTGCCACCGCCGCTACGATATCTTCCGACTTGCACCCACGCGATAAATCGTTGATAGGTTTTGCAAAGCCTTGACAAATAGGACCTACCGCCATAAATCCGCCAAGTCTTTCCGCGATTTTATAGCCGATATTTCCCGATTGAAGGTCGGGGAACACGAATACGTTCGCTTGTCCAGCTACCGAAGAATTAGGCGCTTTTAACGCCGCTACGGAAGGAACGATCGCTGCATCGAATTGAAGTTCGCCGTCGAGCTTTAATTCGGGAGCTTTTTCTTTTGCAATGCGGGTCGCTTCTGCAACCATTGCAACGTTATCGTGTTTTGCGCTCCCCATCGTCGAGAAAGAAAGCATCGCAACTTTCGGGTCAATTCCCGCAATCGCTTTCGCGGAATTTGCCGTTGCAATCGCGCAATCGGCAAGACCTTCCGACGTATAGGTCGGATTTAATCCGCAATCAGCAAACACTACTAACCCGTCGGGACAGTATTCGTTGCCTTGCGGGGGACAAATCATAAGGTTAAAGCTGGAAACCGAAGAAACGCCTTTTGCCGTTTTAATGATTTGAAGTCCGGGTCTAAGCGTATTCGCCGTCGAATGACAAGCCCCCGAAACCAAACCGTCTACATCCCCCATTTTCAGCATCATTGCGCCAAAATACGTTCCGTCCGTCAATAATTTTGCCGCTTGTTCTTCCGTCATACCCTTCGACGCGCGAAGTTCACAGAGTTTTGCGTTGTATTCGGGAAGCTTCTCAGCGTTGAGCGGGTCGATAATTTCCACGCCCGTTAAGTCAACTTCGGGGTTCGCCGCTTTAATTTCCGCTTCATTGCCGAGCAATACTATTTTTGCAATCCCTTCTTTGGTTGCGTCGGCGGCGGCTTTCACCACGCGCTTGTCTTCGCCTTCACAAAGCACGATCTTCTTATTTAAAGATTTTGCCTTGATTTTTATTTCTTCAAGAACGTTCTTCATAAAAATTTCTCCTTCAAACGCTTTATTTATTTTTTATTTTCGTGTATAATATTTATACGCTTATCTATTATAGCACAGTTTTTTTTAATTGTAAAGAAAAGGAAACGCTTATTATGAAAATTTGCGGAATTATTTGTGAATATAATCCCTTTCATTTCGGACACGAATATCAATTACGGGAAGCGCAGCGGCTTTCGGGCGCAGACGCCGTGATTTGTTTCATGAGCGGAAATTTCGTACAACGCGGTGAAGCTTCCGTTTTAGAAAAACACGTTCGCGCCCGCCACGCCGTTTTAGGCGGTGCAGACGCGGTGATTGAATTGCCTACTTGTTTCGCTACGTCTTCGGCGGAAATTTTTGCAAAAGGCGCAATTCATTTGCTTTCGTCTATTCCCGAACTAAGCGTTCTTTGTTTCGGTGCGGAAAGCGCCACTGCAAGCGAACTAAAAAAAGCGGCGACCTTACTTTTAAACGAACCGAAAGAAATTTCCGAGAAAATTCAAATCTTATTATCTAAAGGCATTTCATACGCAAAGGCAAGAGCGGAAGCTTGGAAAGAAGCAATCGACCCTGCGCTTTTGACTTCACCGAATAATATTCTTGCGTTGGAATATACGAAAGCTATTTTAAGCAAAAATATAAATCTTGAAATTTTACCAATTCAAAGGCAAGGGAGTGGCTACTTAGAAAAAACACTTTCAACAAAATATCCTTCGGCTACGGCTATTCGTGAAGCTATTCACAAAGGAACGCCCGTTTACGGTATTGCCGATTACGTAAAAAATGATTTACCTACTTCTTTGGAAAACGGGTTGGACTTGATTGAAAATTACGCTATTTTAAACAAAACCGTTAACGAAATTGCGCAAACGCCCGATTGCACGGAAGGCTTAGAATACGCCTTTAAAAACGCCCTTTCGCAAGGCAAACGGCATCTTGCGGAAAGCTTGACGTCCGCTCGCTACACGACTTCGAGAATAAGGCGTATTTTATTGCAAAACATGTTAAATATTACGAAAGAAGATATAAAACGGTATTTGCAAACGCCTTTATATTTGAACGTATTAGCCGTCAAAAAGAGCCGCACCGACCTGTTATCTGTTTTAGGAAACGCCAAAGCACCCCTAATTATCAGAGCGCACGACGAAGAGAAACTTTCCCCCGTTGCTTTGCAATGTTTCCAAACGGATATTTTTGCGGAAAGAGTATATTCTCAATTATATCCCTTAAAAGAGAAAAAAGAGATTTTTATAGAAAAATAACCGCTCGCAAGCGGTTATTTCTTTTCTGATTTTATGCTTTAATTTTCACGACGGCTTTTTTAAGGGTCATCGGCTCGTTTACACAGCAATTTGGCTGATGCGCGTCTTCGGGCGGTAAAACAATCGCTTCCCCTGCTTTATAGCAAATTTCCCGATAAGGTTTTACGCAATAAAACACGACGTCTTTTTCGGGATTGTATTCTTTATGTACGGGCATATTTTCACGCGAACCGTATAACATCTTTTCTTCACCGCTCACGAGAAACTGCGCGTCGATATATTCGTTATGCGCTTCCATAATCGCAGCGTTATCGTCGTTAAATTTAATTGCATGCGTATCACAATTCATTAAATTGATATAACAGGTATCACCGAAATAATATTTCCCGCAAGGAGTATCTTGGTTGATTTCTTTTAAAAATTTTACCGCTTCGTCAGGAATGGCTACGACTTTGTTTAATTCGTCAACGTTATTAACTTTAATCATAATTTTCTCCGTTTGTTTTTTATTTTATTATACTTATTTTTATTATTTTGTCAAGCGTTTGAGCTAAAAAACAAGCTATGCAAAAAACAAAAACGGTTGGCGTTTATCCAACCGCTTTGCTTTGGAGCTACTGGCCGGACTTGAACCGGCGACCTTTTGTCCACCCCAAAAATGCTTTCATTTTCGGGGACCCCGTCATTTAATCAGCAGGTCTAAACGGTTCAAGATAACAAAAAACAAAAACGGTTGGCGTTTATCCAACCGCTTTGCTTTGGAGCTACTGGCCGGACTTGAACCGGCGACCTGCTGATTACGAATCAGCTGCTCTACCGACTGAGCCACAGTAGCATATATCCTTTTGCTCTCTCAACGACAGCTTATTCATTATACTCAATGTTTCATAAAAAATCAAGCGTTTTTAGGGGGAATTTTAAAGTTTTTTAAGTTTTTTCATAAATTTAAACGGAATATTCTCCCGCAAAGTCAAGATACCCTTTACATAACCCGCAAACAACGTATCTCAAATTCTTTGTAAAGACGAAATTTTCCGTTTGTTCGCGTAATTTCTCTGCGCTATTCCCATAGAGCTTTGACAGCGCAGAAAAGTTTTTATAAGATTTTTCCAAATATAAAAAATTCCCTTCTATCTCGTTTAATATCCGTTTACTCGCTTCTTGCGTTTGCCCGTTTTCCACCCGTACGATTAACTCGTTTAAAAGAAGAATATGCTCGTATAAAGTGTTAAGCGCGTTTATCACGCTTTCCCATTCTTCTTTCCTTTCCCCGCTAAAATATAATTCTTCACAAGAAAGGCAAACGAGCGATAATTTTTCATAACGGTCTTTGTTTTTCGCAAACACTTTTTCCGCATCCGACTTCGTAAAATAAACGGCTAACGCCATACGGTTCTTCGGGAGCATAAACCCCGCCCCGCCGTCGTTTTGTATTTCAAGAGCGGAAACTTCTACCGTTTCCGCTTGCACGGTTAAAAAATAAAATTCTTTCTTGAACGCAATCACCGTTCTCCTGCTTAAATAGAGCGTATATACGCCTACGCTCAACAAAAAGCAAAGGCAAACGATTGTGATTATCCGTTGAAAAACTCCCGTACGCATATCCTATTATATGCGACGGGAGCTTTATTCATTCAGGTAAGATACAGCACGCATTTCTTTTCTTGCAAAGTTTTTTGCACGTCGATTACGCGCTGATTTGAAGACCCACGAAATTTCAAACGAATATCCTTCAATTCTTCCACGTATGGACCGTCTACGAGTACGTCGAAAAGAGAAACGAGTTCTTTGGTTTCGGGAATATTTTTACAGGTTGCCGTAAGTTCCCCCGTCTTTTCGTCGAGGACAAAACCCGTATAACACCAAACCGTCTTTTTAGGATACAAACGTTTTACTTCGCGCACGAACGGCAACAACGCTTTTTGATTTTCCGGTTCAAGCGGTTCACCGCCTAAAAGAGAGAGCCCCGCGATATAATCAGGCGCAAGTTCTTTCAGGATTTTTTCTTGCACGGACTTAGTAAACGGCTCACCGTAAGCAAAATCCCAAGCGACTTGGTTAAAGCAATTTTTACATCTATGCGTACAGCCCGAAACGAAAAGGGAGATTCTAACTCCCTCTCCGTTTGCAATATCGTAAAATTTTATCGTTGCATAATTCATAGCCGTTTAAAGGTGCAAAACTCTATCTTTAATTTCTTGCGTTCTGCCTTGATTCCAATACTGTGTGCCGATATATCCGCAAGTACGTCTTGCTACGTTCATTTTCGCTTGGTCGCGATTTTTACAATGCGGACATTCCCAAACGAGCTTTCCGCCTTCGTCCGTTTGGATTTGAATTTCCCCGTCGTAGCCACATACTTGGCAATAATCGCTCTTCGTATTAAGTTCGGCGTACATAATATTTTCGTAAATAAATTTCATTACGGAAAGAACGGCGGGAATATTGTCTTGCATATTCGGAACTTCCACGTACGAAATAGCGCCGCCGGGCGAAAGCTGTTGGAATTCGCTTTCGAATTTAAGCTTGGTAAACGCATCGATTTCTTCAGATACGTGCACGTGATAGCTGTTCGTGATATAACTCTTATCCGTCACCCCTTCGATTAAGCCGAAACGCTTTTGTAAGCATTTAGAGAACTTATACGTCGTACTTTCCAACGGCGTGCCGTAGAGCGAGAAATCAATATTTTCTTTCGCTTTCCATTCCTTACAGCGGTCGTTCATCTTTTGCATAACCGCAAGCGCAAAGGGTTTAGAATCTTCGTCTGTGTGAGATTTGCCCGTCATATATTTCACACATTCGTAAAGCCCTGCATAGCCTAAAGAAATCGTAGAATATCCGCCGAATAAAAGCTTATCAATCGTTTCGCCTTTTTCTAAGCGGGCAAGCGCGCCGTATTGCCAAAGAATAGGCGCAGCATCGGAAAGCGTACCCAAAAGCCTCTTATGACGGTGCATCAACGCGCGATAGCAAAGGTCTAAACGCTCGTCGAAAATTTTCCAGAATTTATCTTGATCGCGACCGGACGAGAGCGCAACGTCAACGAGATTGATGGTGACGACCCCTTGATTAAATCTTCCGTAGTATTTAGGTTTTCCGTTTTCGTCTACGTAAGGCGTTAAGAAACTACGGCAACCCATACAGGTATAGCAATGCCCTTCGCCGTTTTTATCCACTTTATATTCAAGCATTTTCTTTTCGGAAATATAATCGGGAACCATACGCTTTGCCGTACATTTCGCCGCTAACTCCGTCAAATACCAGTAAGGTTGTTCTTCGGAAATATTATCAGGTTCTAACACGTAGATAAGCTTAGGGAATGCAGGCGTAATCCAAACGCCTGATTCGTTTTTCACGCCGCGAATACGCTGACGGAGTGTTTCTTCAATAATCAACGCAAGGTCGGCTTTTTCGCGTTCGTTGCGCGCTTCGTTTAAATACATAAACACCGTGACGAAAGGCGCTTGCCCGTTCGTCGTGAGCAAGGTGACCACTTGATACTGAATGGTTTGAATCCCCCTGCCGATTTCGTCGCGAAGACGTTTTTCCGCAATTGCCGCAATTTGTTCTTCGTCGGTAATCCCGATTTCACCAAGCTCGGCGGCAACTTCTTTACGGATTTTATGACGGCTGATATCAACGAAAGGCGCAAGGTGGGTAAGGGAAATACTCTGTCCGCCGTATTGATTAGAAGCGACCTGCGCAATAATTTGCGTAGCGATATTACAAGCAGTCGAAAAACTGTGCGGTTTTTCAATGAGCGTGCCAGAAATTACCGTTCCGTTTTGCAACATATCTTCCAAATTCACGAGATCACAGTTATGCATGTGTTGCGCAAAATAATCGGCATCATGGAAATGAATAAGCCCCTGATCGTGCGCTGCAACGATATCGTCAGGCAACAGAATACGGCGGGTTAAGTCTTTAGACACTTCCCCTGCCATATAGTCGCGTTGTACGCTGTTGACCGTTGGATTTTTGTTGGAGTTTTCTTGTTTTACTTCTTCGTTATTACATTCGATAAGCGCCAAAATTTGCGCGTCCGTCGTATTCGACTTACGAACGAGCGCACGGGAATAACGATAGGTGATATACTTTCTGGCAAGAGCAAAACAAAGGGTTGCCATTAAGCGGTTTTCCACCATATCTTGAATTTCTTCTACGTGCGGAGAACGGCCAAGATCTTGGCATTGCTCGGTGACGTGATTAACAATTGCCTGCAACGCTCCTTCCGAAATACGGTCGCGTTCGGCAACTTCTTTATTCGCCTTTCGAATAGCGTCGGCAATTTTCTCCTTATCAAATTCTACTTCCTGCCCGCTTCTTTTAATAATTTTCATAAACTAACTCCTCCCTGTCCTTTCTTCTTCCGTATAACTTTATATTCTCTTTTTACACAACATCTTGTGTTTTTCGAGAAGTTTTACGCCCCTTCTCATACAATATATTGTATAATAAATATCCGTGCTATACTATTATAGCATATATTGTGGTAAAGTCAAGGAGTTAAACACAATATATAGTATAGAAAAAACTTATACCACTATTTTCTAAAAAGGGCTTTTTCGAGTTGTTTTTTCTTCAAAAAACAAGAAAATTCTTCCAAATCTTCGCTTAGGGCAATAAAAAAAACGAATAGCAAAAAATTTAACTCGTTTTTAGGCGCAAAAAAACTCCCCGTTTCGGGAAGTTTTTCCTTCGTTAATCGTTTTTCAAAGCATCTATCAAAATAAGCGAGCCTTCAATAACCGTGATAATTCCGGCAAGGATAAAAACCCATTCGAAGCCACTGAAAAAGAGCAATAAACCGATTAAAATACATACGACGGGTTTTGCGTATTTTAAAATAGACGACCAGTCGGACAAAACGAGTTTCGTGCATTTTTTAATCAATTCGTAAAGGACTAATATCCCCACGATTATCAAAATTGCACCGAGTATATACAACACGGCGCTAACCAGCACCCAACCGAACAAGATAATCAACAAGCCAACGACGATTTTTACCACCCCCGCAGGAACGGCTTTGTTGATTAAATCAATAACGCCCAACACGATTGCGGCAACGCCGACGACCGTCATTAAAATACTGATCATATCGCCTTTCATAATCAAAAGCAACACTCCAAGCGCCATCGTAGCAAGCGCGGCAATCAGTTTCTCCGTCTTTTTCATAGCTACCTCCTAATAAATTTTATTATTAAATTGGTTTAGAATATAAATCCGCGACTCGTCGTCGCGGAAGTAAATCGTTTTTCACCCGATCAGCTACGGAGCTAATGCAACTTCCGTTGCAAAGCACCGCAAACCGTTTTATCTTTCGCGTACGTTTTCAAAATGAAGCAATTCCGCTTATCTTTCTCCGCTCGCGCACGGTTTCCCCCGCAAAGTGAGCGAAAGAAAACGCAAATCAATATTGTATTATATGCATAAAGCAAGATAATATGCCACTAAATTACATAGAAATCATTTGCAACGTTTCATATAATTCATAGTCGAATTTCTTTTTCATAGAAACGGCTTCGATAATATCCATATCGATAATGTTATTTTTCGAAATCCCAACTACGCGGTTGCCGATACCGTCTTTTAACAAGCGCACCGCTTTATTCCCGAATTGCGCCGCCAACATTCTGTCAGCCATAGACGGCGAACCGCCACGCTGGACGTGTCCGATACAGGTAGGACGAACGGAATAAGTCGTCACGTCTTGCAACTGCTTTGCAAATTGTTCCGCGCTCATGACCCCTTCGGCTACGACGATAATATTCGAGTGTTTTCCGTTTGCTCTCGAACGGTTAATGCGCGTGATAATATCTTCCATATTCACTTTAATTTCAGGCACGACGATAATTTCCGCGCCCGAAGCAATCCCGCTATAAAGCGCGATATCCCCGCAATGTCTGCCCATTACTTCCACGACGGAAATACGTTCGTGAGAAGTCATGGTATCGCGAAGTTTATTGATAATATCTAAGCAAGTGTTTACCGCCGTATCAAATCCAAGCGTATAGTCAGTATATTCAAGGTCGTTATCAATCGTACCGGGAATACCAATCGTAGGCACGCCGTATTTCTCACTCAATACTTTTGCGCCACGAAAAGACCCGTCGCCACCGATCACCACAAGCCCGTCGATACCGTATTTTTCAAGCGTGGAAACGGCTTTCTTTTGCCCTTCTTCCGTGAGCATTTCCAAGCATCTTGCCGTGCGGAGCTTCGTGCCGCCACATTGCACGATATTCGAAACGCTACGCATTTCCATAGGCACTAATATTTCTTCCATTAAACCTGCATAACCGCGCTCAACCCCGTAAACTTCCATTCCGAAATAGATTGCGCTACGCACGACCGCGCGAATTGCCGCGTTCATTCCAGGAGCATCGCCACCACTTGTCAATAAACCTATTCTTTTCATACAATTATCTCCAACACCGAGTTATTCTTCTCAACGATTTTCCCAAGTTTCTTACACTTATATATTATAGCAAAAGTTTCGAAAAAAACCAACTTTTTTAAGCGTATTTTTATAAAAAATCAAATTAATTTTATGCAATTTTCCGCTAAAAATCCCGCAAGTTCCGCAAATAAAGCTTTACAGGGATTTATCTTTTGCGAACAGAGCATTTTTTGCTTGCCGTTCACAAAAATCACGGGAGTTTCCCCTTCGTAAAAAGTGAGCGTTTCAAGCAATTCTTCCACGTCCGCTTCGTCTAAACCGCTGACGTTAAGCCAAAGCTTACCATCTTTTTTCGGCGTGGGGGGTTCACGCTTTTCTTGCCTTACGGATTGCGTTTCGTTCCCTTGCGTTTGCGTAGGCGTCGTAGTATCCTTGCCATTCTCTTCCAAAGAAAATTCCGTCATTTTATCTACGATAATTGCGGGAGCTTTGTCTTCGGTGATACTCAGCTTCCCCACCACAGAAACAACCTTGTCGGGAGCTAAAAAGCTCTTAATTTTATCGTATACTTTCGGGAAGCAAACACATTCCACCGTGCCCATTAAATCTTCCACCGTCACGAACGCCATCATCCCACCCGAACGGGTTTGCAATTTCTTATAAGCGGATACCATACCGCCCATTGAAACTTGCTGTCCGTCCTTGACGTCGGCGTACGTTTTTTCGCCCGTTTCTTCGTCTTCCGTATAGTCGTTAAGCATACCGCAATGGAAAGTTGCGTCTTTAAAATACGGCAAGAATTTTTCAAAGGGATGACCGCTGACGTATACGCCGAGCACGGACTTTTCTTTCGAGAGCTTATCCATCGTTTCGTATTCGGGGATATTCGGGAACACAACTTCGATTGCCTGTTCTTCTAAAATTCCACCAAACAGGGAAATTTGCATCCCTGCCTTTTGCTTATCGCGCGCGTTAACTTTTGCCATGACGTCTTCGTATACGGCGGCAACTTGCGAACGGTATACGCCAAATCCGTCGAACGCGCCGGCGTAAATCAGACTTTCGACGATACGCTTATTGACGAATTTCGCGCAACGGACGATAAAGTCGGCAAAATCTTTAAAGTATCCGTTTTGTTCGCGTTCTTTAATAACCGCCGCAATCGCATCTTGCCCTACCCCGCGAAGCGCGCCCAAGCCGATACGAAGCCCGTTGCCTTCTACCCAGAAAATCTCTTTGGACTTATTGATATCGGGGGGCAAAACGTCGATATTCTTTTCCTTCATATACATAATATACTTGGAAATTTCTTCGATTTTATCAATACGGTCGTTTAAAATACCCGC
>CAJGCN010000026.1 GCA_904501815.1 uncultured Clostridia bacterium | reverse complement strand
TTTATAACGTACTCGTCGGCGCGGCGATATTCACAATCCTTTCCTACGCGTTTGAGCTTGGCGCAAACGTCGTAGCGATTATAAAATACCATTCTCCGAAACCAAAACGGGATTGCCACACCTTTTCCGCGCCCGTCATTGCGAACGGAGTGCGGCAATCTGGCGGAAAAGGTTCGCAATGACAAGTGCAGGAAGTCCAGCCCCCCGTCAAGGGGCAAGTTAATCAAAAGTAAAAAATCAAACGCAAAGCGTTTGTAAAGGAGTACAGTTTATGAAAAATATTAAAATCGCACCTTCTATTTTATCGGCGGATTTTTCCAAAATGGGCGAAGAAGTCAAATCCCTTGAAGCCTGTGGCGCGGATCTCGTGCATTGCGACGTGATGGACGGCGTTTTCGTCAATAATATCACGTTCGGGATTAAAATGGTCGAAGACCTGAGAAAGATTACGGCGTTGCCACTCGATTGCCATTTGATGATCGTACATCCCGAAAAATACGTCGAACGTTTCGCGAAAGCGGGCGCAGATATTATCACCGTACACTATGAAGCTTGCCAAGATAATTTAAAGGAAGTTTTAGAGCTTATTAAATCTACGGGCGTAAAATGCGGAGCGGTTATCAATCCCGATACCCCCGTTGAGAAAATTAAAGACGTAATCCCTTTGTGCGATATGGTGCTTGTTATGAGCGTATTTCCCGGTTTTGGCGGGCAGAAATTTATTCCCGAAGCGCTCGATAAATTACGCGAAGTAAAAGCAATCGTAGAAAATTGCGGAAAGGATATCGATATCCAAATCGACGGCGGGGTAAGCGCGGAAAACGTTGCGCAGGTCAAAGAGGCAGGCGCGAACGTAATCGTAGCGGGAAGCGCGGTATTTAAAGCCCCCGATCGCGCGAAGATTATTGCAGAATTAAAGGCGTAAGAATAAAAATAAGGGGGCGGAGTAGCCCCCTTAACTATTTTCATAAACGAAAAAAGACTGTTTGCGTTGCAAACAGCCGAGAAGTTTCGTCCTTTACGCCTTAGCGTAAACGATTTAAGCGCGTTCCGCTTTCTTTAAGCATCTTGCGCAAACGTAGCCCGTCGTTTCCTTTCCGTTTTCCACGTAGTTCACTTTCTGCACGTTCGCTTTGAAAGTTCTTCTCGTTTTACGGTTGGAGTGGCTGACGTTGTTGCCCGAAGCTTGGCCCTTACCGCAGATATTGCATACTCTCGACATATTGACACCTCCGAGTGTGATTATTTTGCCTTATTTTTCGTTGCGCGGGCGATACGGTTTTTTCGCCGTTTTTCGCTTCACGCAAAACAAGCATTTATAATATAGCATTATTTCCGCGAAAAAGCAATTAAAAACGGGGCAAAAAAGACAAAAAATTTAAAAAATATTTATAAATACAAAAATTCGCTTGCCAAATTCGAAGAAATAGTGTACAATGGATAAGAACTTGGAGTGAAAATTATGTCAGTTAATACCAGCAACGCTTACGGAAAAATTTCTATCAACGACCTTGCTATCGCAAAAGTCGCTTCTCACACCGCGATCGAGTCCTACGGTATCGTGGGCGTTTACGCACGGCGTTCTTCGAAAAAGTACGCGAAGATTTCGTTGAAAGAATCTTTAGACGGTATTAAGGTTCTCACTTCCGGGAACAGAATTTACATCGACGTTTCCGTCGTTGTAAAATACGGCGTTTCCATTGACGCGGTTGCCGATTCTTTAAAAGAAGCCGTCAAATACAAAGTGGAAAGATTTACCGGCATGATCGTCAACACCGTGAACGTGAACGTCGTCGGGGTAAAAAAATAACGGGAGCTTTCCCGTGCGCGGCGCCGTAGCGTCTTTTTAGCGGCGTGTTTCCTTGTTTTTTCTTTACAGCGCATTCACCCCCTTATTATAATGTATATAAGGAGCATTTACAATGCATAAAACGATAAATAGTACAGAATTTCGCAAAATGATTCTCGTGGGCGCAAAGTCCCTTGAAAATAATCGCGCTAAGGTTGACGCGTTAAACGTCTTCCCCGTGCCCGACGGAGATACGGGTACGAATATGTCGCTTACCATGCAGTCGGCGGTGAAAGAGCTTTCTCTTTGTTCGTCTAACGCGTTTATGGAAATTTGCGACGCGATTTCTAAAGGTGCGTTAAAGGGCGCGCGTGGGAATTCGGGCGTTATTCTTTCTCAAATTTTAAAAGGCATTTGTTCCGTCGTTCGCGAATGCGGCGCGGAATTTGATACGAAAACCTTTGCTAAGGCAATGGAAGCGGGGACGAAAGTCGCTTACGGCGCAGTATCCGTTCCCAAAGAAGGTACGATTTTGACCGTCGTTCGCATGATGAGCGAACACGCCAGCAAAGTCGCTTCCAAAAAGAAGAACTTCGAAGAGTTTTTCGCGGAAGTAATCACGGCGGGCGATAAGGCGCTTGCAAAAACTCCCGAACTTTTGCCTGTACTTAAAAAAGCGGGCGTAGTCGATTCGGGTGGCGTTGGCTTAATGACGATTATCAAAGGCTTTGCCGCAACGCTTACGGGCGAAGAAGTGGAAGAAATTTCCGTTGACTCCGCCGACGAGCCGAGTGAAGAATTTGGCGATAATTCGGATATTATCAATTTGGATTTGGGCGAAATTCAATTTGCCTATTGCACGGAGTTCTTTATTATCAATTTAAAAAAGAGCACCACGCTTGCAGATATCGACCGTTTGCGTGAAAAGCTTATGAATTTGGGCGACAGCGTGATTTGTATCGGGGATTTAGACCTTGTGAAAGTGCACGTGCATACCAACCAACCCGGTAAAGCGCTTACGTATGCTTTGGAGCTTGGCGAACTTGACCGTCCGAAGATTGAAAATATGCTCGAACAAAACCGTCAGCTCAAAGCGAAATTAGAAGCGGAAAAGAAAGAAATGGGTATGCTCGCGATTTGCGCAGGGCAAGGACTTTCGGATATTTTCAAGGATTTGTTCGTAGACCGCATTATCGAAGGCGGGCAAACCATGAACCCGTCGGCGGCGGACATTGCGCAAGCGGCGCAAAAAATTAACGCGGAACACGTGTTCGTATTCCCCAACAATAAAAATATTATTCTTGCGGCGGAACAAGCGAAAAATCTCGTGGAGAACAAGACCATTCACGTTATTCCGACCAAGAACGTACCGCAAGGGTTTGCGGCGGCGCTTGAATTTAACCCAGAAGTCAGCGTAGAAGAAAACAAGACGAATATGTTGCACGCGCTTGATAACGTAAAAGCAGGTCAAGTGACACATTCGGTGCGCAACACTTCGCTCAATGGCTTCTCGATTAAGGAAGGGGATATTATCGGGCTTGACGACAAGAAGATTTTAGCAAAATCGCAAGACGTTTCCGAAGCGGTGGTAAAACTTATCGGCAGAATGAAAGAAGATTTCCACCAAGTTATCACCTTGTACTACGGCGAAGATGTGAAGTCGGAAGATGCGGAGGCGTTGGCTGCGGAGATTGCGGAAAAATACCCCGATTGCGACGTCGATTACCATAGCGGCGGTCAACCAGTATATTACTATTTAATTTCTTTGGAATAAACGCATAATTATAAATATTTATGCAAAAATAAATACTACGAAAGCGGGAGGAGCGGCGGCGCTTTTCTCGCTTTTTTTATCAAACCGACGAAAAGAACAAAAGGCAGATTATGAAACTTTCCACACTCCGTTCAATAGGGGAAAAAAGAGAAAAGGAATTTAATAAGCTCGGCATATTCGAAGCGGAAGATCTCGTCCGCTATTATCCGCGCGCCTATCTCGATTTAACCGAACGGGCGTCTTTGAGAACCGCTTATCATAACGATATGTTGCTCGTCGCTTGCGAAGTCGTTCGGCTCGCCCCCGTCAACTACGGGTCAAGGCTGAAAGTAGTCAAAGCGTATTGTTCGCAAGACGGCTTGGCGTTTACCGCCGTGTGGTTTAATCAGCCGTACGTCGCGCAGAAATTAAAGCCCGGCGAATATCTTTTCTACGGTCGGGTGCAAAACAAATACGGGCAGATTTCTCTCGTTAATCCCACCTTTGAGCCGTTGGATAAAAATTACCGCTTAAAGGGAATTTTACCCGTATATTCCTTAAAGGGCAAGCTTAGTCAAAAAATCGTTCGCGACGCGGTGAAAGAAGCCTTGTTGAAGACGAATTTAAACAGCGTAATTCCCCAAAAACTCATTGATAAATACGGGCTTTCTTCGCTGATTAAAGCGTATCACGAAGTTCATAACCCAACGGGCGTGAAGGAAAAAGATAGGGCGAGCGAGCGGATTGCGTTGGAAGAATTTTTCGTGTTGATTTCCGCTTTTAAAATTATTAAAGGTGGGAAAGAAGAAGTCCGAATGCATAAATATTCAGTTTTGGGCGAACAAGTCAAAGAGTTTTCCAAACGCTTTGGGTTTGAACTTACCGACGGACAAAAGCACGCCGTAAACGATATTTTCGAAAGCTTATATTCCCCTACGCGAATGAACAGACTTTTGCAAGGCGACGTAGGGAGCGGGAAGACGGCGGTTGCGCTGTGCGGTATTTTCATGGCGGTCAAAAGCGGATATAAAGCGGCGTACCTTTCTCCGACCGAAGTGTTAGCGGCGCAAAACTTTGCCGTGCTCAAAAAATATTTCCCCGAATACCGCGTGGGGTATTTAGCGGGCGGAATGACGGTGAAAGAAAAACGGGAATTGAAAGCCCGTTTAAAGGCGGGGGAGCTGGATATTTTATGCGGTACGCACGCCATTTTCCAACAAGACGTGGAAATTCCCGACCTTTCCTTTATCGTATGCGACGAACAACACCGTTTCGGCGTAGCGCAACGCAACGCGCTTGCGGAAAAGGGGGAAGGGGCGGATATGCTCGTTATGAGCGCAACGCCGATTCCGAGAACGCTCTCGCTTATCTTCTACGGCGATTTGGACGTGACGACGATTACCGATAAGCCCAAAGCCCGTCAGGAAATTTCCACAAGTATCGTTCCCGAAAGCAAATACGAAGGAATGCTCGACTACGTAGACGGGCAAGTGAAACTTGGGAAACAGGCGTATTTCGTTTGTTCTAAGATAGACGAAGACGACGAAGAAGGTACGCTGATTAGCGTGAAAGAACTCTACGAAGAACTCAAAAACCGTTTACCGAGAGTGCGGTTCGGGCTGTTGCACGGGCGCATGAAAGAAAAGGAAAAAGCGGAAGTGATGCAAGCTTTTAAAAATAAGGCGTACGATTGCTTAGTCTCCACGACGGTCATTGAAGTCGGGGTGGACGTGCCGAATGCGACGATTATGATTATCTATAACGCCGAGCGATTCGGGCTGTCGCAATTGCATCAGCTTCGCGGGCGGGTAGGGCGCGGAAGCGACAAGAGCTATTGCTTTTTATTGATGGGCTCGGAAAGCGAAAACGCCAAAGAACGGTTGTTGACGATTAAAAGCGAAACGGACGGTTTTAAAATTGCGGAAAAGGATTTGGAAATGCGCGGAAGCGGGGATTTCTTCGGTACGCGTCAGTCGGGTAAAGCGCTTTCGGATATTAAAAATTTGAAATATCCCACGCAGGTTATCTTTGCGGCAAAGAAACTTTCCGACGAAGCGTTCGACGGGAGATTTGATACCGAAGAACTTCGAAACGCCGCTATTAAAAAGTATAATCGCTTAAAAGACGTCGTTTTGAACTAAAAAAAATAAAAAATGTGTAAAAATACGAAAAAATTCAAAAATTTTTTTTTCGAACTGTTGACGAAATGAAAGATTTATAGTATAATAGAAATAGGGTAGATTGGAAAAAATCTACGAAACGGCAAGGAGGTAGTCGTATGGCTGTAGCTAAAAAAACCAAATTCGAGCTTTCTAAGTTCAAATTGAATAAAGACGGATTGATTCCCGTCGTCGCGCAAGATTACGAGAGCGGAGAAGTTCTTATGCTCGTATATATGAATGCGGAAGCGTTGGAAAAGACCTTTGAAACGGGCTACGCGCATTATTACAGCCGTTCGAAAAAAACGATTACTAAATACGGCGAAGCGCTCGGCAATACGCAAAAGGTTATGGCGGCGTTTTTGGATCACGACTCTGATACCTTGCTTTTAAAGGTAAAACAAAAGGGCTACGCAAACCCTGAAAAGAAAGAATTTACCTGTTTCGACGAACAGCTCGTGGGCGAATACAACACGATCGGTGCGGAAATGTTCGGGAGATTGCAACGCATGATTGCAGATTGCAAAAAGAACCCCGAAGAAGGCTCGTACGCAAGCTACTTATTCATTCGCGGCGTGGACAAGATTGCTAAGAAGGTTGGGGAAGAAGCCGTCGAGCTCGTGATTGCGGCGAAGAACTCCGAAAAGAGCGAAGTAATCGACGAAGCGGCGGATTTCCTTTACCACATGATGGTGCTTTTAGGCGCAAAGGGCGTAAATATTTCGGAAGTGTGCGCGGAGCTTTGTAAGCGCAACCGCTAAGACTTTTTGAAATTCTACATAATAATCAAAAACTGAACTTACTCCGTCCTTCGGGTGAGAAGCGACGGAGTATTTTTGTGAAAATAAATCTGCTAAGATTACTTAACAAACGACGAAATTCGACGAAATATTCTTTGGATTTTTTGGTATGCTTATGCGTGCGGAAACAACGGTTAAGGAGAAAAGAGTATGGCAAGGAGAATCGTCGTGACGAGCGGAAAAGGCGGGGTGGGCAAAACCACCGTTGCAATCGGGCTTGGGATTGCGCTATCTAAACGCGGAGAACGGGTAATTTTATGCGACGCCGATTTCGGCTTAAACAACGTAGACGTGATGACGGGCGTGGAAAACAGGATTGCTTACGATCTCGTGGACGTAATCGAAGGAAGATGCCGAGCCAAACAAGCGCTCGTACCGCATCCTGAGTTTTGTAATTTATTTTTGCTTCCGAGCAGTCATTCCGTACCCGAACGCTACGTATCCCCGCAGTCGCTGAAAATCGTTTTAGACGCGCTTGCCCCGCAATACGATTATATTTTAATCGACTGCCCAGCGGGTATCGACGAAGGTTTTCACCGCGCGGTGGCAACGGCGGACGAAGCAATCGTCGTGACGACGGCAACTGTTTCCGCTCTTCGCGACGCGGACAAAGTGATTACCGTTTTAAAAAGCTACGAACCGCAAAGTGTGAGCGTGGTGGTAAACAGACTGCGCGGAGAAATGCTCTCGACGGGCGAATGTTTGTCGCCTATCGAAATTCAAGAATTGTTAAAAACCCCCGTTTTGGGCGTATTGCCCGAATCTTACGAATTATACAAAAGTCAATTTACGGGAACGAATTATCCCTTCCGTTTACTCGCCAAGAATTTGGCTACGGGCAAGCATAAGCTCTACGATACCACTCGTCGCTACGGCGGGATTATGGGTCGTATTCGAAGAGTGATACTTAAAAATTCGTAAGGGGGTGGGGGTATGAATAAATCGGCGGACTATGCTCGCGTGACGAGCGTGATACAGTCGGATAAATCGGTGATGAGCGACGGTTGCAAGATGCTCGTATTGCAGGATTTTGCGAAGAAAATCGAAGAATATTTCGATTTAGTCGGTTCACCGCAAATGGAAATAATTTTTAAAAAAGGAGTATACGAAGTAAACGTATCCTTCCGCGCAGAGCGCGTTAAAAAATTTAATGTTTTAAAATAAGGAGAAAAAAGTATGCAAAATAGACTGTTTGATATCGTGACCGATTCTTGTTGCGATATGCCCGTTGACTATTATAAAGCCAACGCAGTAGACTACGTGAACTTAGGTTTCACGATGAACAACGTCAATTACGGCGGGGAAGACGGAGAAAAAATAGAAGTAAAGGAGTTTTATCAAAAGCTCCGTGAAGGCGCAATGCCTACGACCTATCAGGTGACGAGCGAATCTGCCCGCGAACATATCGAAGAGCATTTGGAAAAGGGGCGCGACGTGCTTGTAATCACCTTTTCTTCCGCGCTTTCGGGGACGAACGGGAGCTTCGTGGTAGCGGCGAAGAACTTGAAGGAAAAATACCCCGACCGCAAAATTTTCGTAGTAGACTCCCTTTGCGCTTGTATGGGGCAAGGCTTGTTTTTGGATTACGTAGTGAAAAAGGCAAACGAAGGAGTTTCCATTGAAGAAACGCGTGATTTTGCAGAAGGCTTAAAACTGCATATTTGCCATCATTTTACGGTGGATAACCTGTTCCACTTAAAGCGTGGCGGGAGAGTTTCGGGCGCGACGGCGATTATCGGCTCTATTTTGAAAATTAAACCCGTTATGCACGTAGACGACGGCGGACATTTGACCGTCGTAAGCAAGTGTATGGGCAGAAAAAAAGCCGTTCACGCATTGTTTGAGAATATGTTGGTATCCCAAGAACTCGGTGAAAACGACCCGGTTTTTATCGCGCACGCAGATTGTATGGACGACGCGGAATACTTAAAGAGCTTGATTTTGCAAAAGTTCCCCAAAGTAGAAATCACGATCGGGGATATCGGCGCGGTAATCGGCTCACACGCAGGGGCTGGCACGATTGCCCTGTTCCATAAAGGTAAAAAGAGATAAGAAAAAATTGCTCCGTTTGGAAACTTCAAACGGAGTGTTTTTTTGAAAACGGCAAGTAAAATAATTCCTTAATTTTTTCAAAATCTTGCGAGAGATGAAAAAGTTTGCGATAAACACTTGACCGATACGGGGGAATGGAGTATAATAATAGTGATAAAATTTAAAACGAGGTGAAATAATGAAAGTTATCATAACGGAAAACTACGAAGAAATGAGCCGTGTTGCGGCGGATATTTTAATCGGTATCGTCAAGAATAACCCCAAAGCGGTGCTTGGCCTTGCGACGGGTTCAAGCCCTATCGGCACTTATCAAAATATGGCGAAAGACTATCGCGAAAACGGCACTTCTTATAAAGAAGTTAGCTCCGTGAATTTGGACGAATACGTAGGTTTGACTGCCGACCACGACCAAAGCTACGCGTACTTTATGCGCAAGAATTTGTTTGAGAATATCGACATTGACCTGCAAAACACCAACTTGCCGAGCGGTAGCGCAAAGGACTTGCAAAAGGAATGTGATCGCTATAACGCGCTGTTGGAAAATTATAAGCAAGACGTGCAACTGTTGGGCTTAGGCTCGAACGGTCATATCGGCTTCAACGAACCGGGTACCCCGTTCGATTCCGTCACCCACCTTGTGGACCTTACGGAAAATACGATTAAGGATAACTCCCGTTTGTTTGCATCTATCGACGAAGTACCCCGTCAAGCGCTTTCTATGGGGATTAAAAACATTATGAACGCAAAGAGCATACTCGTCGTCGTTTCGGGCAAGAACAAGGCGGAAGCGGTGAAAGGTATGGTAAAAGGCGAAATCACGCCTAATCTGCCCGCTTCGGTTCTTCAACTTCACCCGTTCGTGACGGTCGTTTGCGACAAAGACGCAGCAAGCTTGCTTTAATAAACTCAACGAAAAAAACGCTCGGTTGCCCACCGAGCGTTTTTTATACGTTTTTCACTTCTATCACCGTCAATATGCGGTTTTTCACGGTAAATTTCAAATCAAAATCGGCAAATTTCATTCCGTAAATACGTTCCGGCTCGTCTTGGTAAGACGGACGGGGGTCGTCGCGAAGACATTCGATAAGCCCCGTGCGTTTTTCTTTTGGGATTTTTTCGAGTAGGTTTTCAGGGAACTCCACGCAAAGCGTATCGTTTGCGTGTTCGTCGGCGTAGCTTCCTACCGCTTCGGGATGACAATCGGCGTAGGGGATATACGGTTTTACGTCGTAGATAGGCGTGCCGTCGAGCAAGTCCGCGCCTTCCACCAACAGGCTCACGCCGTTTTGCGTTTTTTCAACGGACAGTAGCTTTACGCAGGACAGCCCGATAGAATTCGGGCGAAAAGGGGAGCGACTAGCGAACACGCCCACGCGTGTATTCCCACCCAGTCTTGGCGGGCGCACGGTCGGGGCAAACCGTTCTCGGTGCGCTTTGGAAAAATCGAACAACAGCCAAAGATGCGAAAACTTCTCTATTCCGCGCACGCAATCGGGCTGAGCGTATTCTGGCTCAAACACCACGCGCGCGACGAGCGAGCTTCTTCCGCTTTGTCGGGGTATGCCGAACTTTTCCTTAAAATCACTCTCAATATATCCTATGGGTTTCATACGCCTACTCTTTTCATTTTTATAGGAAGTCCAGAAACTCAGTTTCTGGTGGGGTACGGGGCAACGCCCCGCAGAAACGGACTGGGGAAAGCAAAACGAAGTTTTGCGCTATTCTCGTGGCTTTGCCACGCAATCGCCCAACGGGCGAAAAGATTGCCACGCCTACGGCTCGCAATGACAACGGGGAAATATTTTCTTCTTTATTATATCATTCCTGTTTCGGAATGTCAATGACTTTTTTGGAAACAAATAGTATAATAAACTAAAAAGCTAGAATGATAAACTCTCGTTCTCTAAACCAAAATAAAAAACAACCGCAAGGGTTGTTTTTTATTTTGGCGCAGGCGGAGGGATTCGAACCCCCGTGCCCGTTAAGACAAACGGTTTTCAAGACTTTAGGACAACTTCCCAAATCGTCCCGAATAGTCCCTAAACCTCCCCAATTTTCAGCCAAGTTTAGCCTTTTCCTCGCACCTTCCCGGAAATTTGCGAGAAAATTGCGAGAAAGATGCGAGAAACCGCTGAAAACCACATAGCTTCAAGTGCAAGCACAGTATAACATAGAAAATACAATATGTCAACAAACAATAGTAGGTGAAACCAATTCTCGTCTGCCTAAATAATGAAGAAAAGGATGAACCTATAATGAAAACAACAAGAGAAGAAAGAATCAAGGAATTCGAAACCATGCTCCGCAAAGCTCCCGAAATTATGTCGCCCCTCAAGGTCGCCAAATTCTCGCCCTTCGGAAAAAACCGAGTCTACGAGATGATAAAGACGAAGGAGCTGAAAGCATACAAATATCAGAACACCTACATAATCGCAAAGGTCGACCTTGTAGAATACCTCGCCGACCATTGCGAGGATGGAAGCCTCCGACACTTCACGATAAAGGATGGTGACAAATGACTACCATCAGAGAAGAAATAAGAAGCAACTATCCCGAAATCCTCTCCCTCGAAAACATACGGTGCATACTCCGCATCAGCAAACGCAAGGCATCATGGATGCTTCAAAACGGAATCATTAAGTGTGAAAATAACGGAAAGAAAACTCGGCAATACAAGGTTACGCTCGATGACCTCTTCGAATATCTCGATAGGTTGGAGCAAGCCAACCCTTCCGTGGCACTACCTGTAGGAAGGTTCACCTCAAGGAAGCAGAATTCCGAAAGCAAAGAGATGTCACAGATGCACTCCGTGATGTACAACAAACCTCCCGAAGATTTCAGACTATGGCTCGCAGATGAATGGTTCGCAGAATCCGACCTGCTCTTCAGCAACGATGTCAGCCGAATCACAGGTTACACAAAAACGACGGTCAACCGATGGATGGAAAAGAAAACCCTGCGAACCGTGCAAACCCAATGCGGAGTCATCACAACAAAGACTTGGCTCGTTGACTTCTACTGCGAACACGCATACGGTATCGTAATGAAATCCGATGCTCACATCGAACTTCTCACACGATACTATGCCGAGAAATAACAAGGCTGTCGCTCCCCAAAATTTGGGGCGCAATAAACAAAGAATAAGCACCGCACAAAATTACATAAGATCAGCACTCATCGTTCGAAAAACGGTGGGTGCTTTTTTTGTGCAAAAACAACCGAAAAGGAGAAACAAAATGAAATTCAAGAACAAAAACCATCAGGCACTCTTTAGTAGCGAGTCGCAGAGGCTCAACCGCAACGACAATGTGAAGATGTCGGTGCTTTACCTTCTGACCGCAGATGTTCGCTTATGGAACGCCTCCAAGCCTCACATCAGGAAAGGCTACATTGACCTTGACAACATCAGCGTAAAGAAAGGCAACCTCAAGTCCTATACCCTGTTGTGTGTAGCAAAGGATATCTGCGACGGAACGCACTACCTCTCAATTCACGATCTCGCCGATTGCGAGCTTATCACCTCGAAAATGTTCGGCACGATCATCACGGCGATCAACATCCGCAGATACGGCCTTAACGGAAATAAAAACAATAATGAAAAGGAGAACGAAAATGCTTAAATTATCCATCAAGAACCCCACCACACAGGAAACCGAAACCTACGATGTGGCAACCGAATTCAATCAGTTTTTCAACCAAGCCAAGGAATATGGGCTGATCAACTCTATCTTCTCTCTGCGAGTCAATGCCATGAGAGATGAGAACGCTCCCATCCGGCTTCACGCAGATAGCGACGTTGGAAACGGTTTACTCTCCATTCTCGACGGCGACGATAGCCTCTACGATGTTCGTGTCATAGACGAGGAACTCTCGGATGTTCGTGAGGAACTTCATGACGAGATTGAAGCCAACCTCGTATACGAGCAGTACAGCGATGTCGATGAGCTGTTCGAAGATATCAAGGAGATGACGAAGTCCCTGGCAGCCTCGAAGATTTCCTTCTTCTGTCCGTTGGCTGGAAACCTCAATGACCATGAGGGCGACTACTACGAAGCAGACGGTTCAATGCTTACCGACAACATCGATAAGATCGAGGATGCCATCAGGAGTGAGCAGGCTCGTGAACTCAAGATGGGCGAATATATCAGCGACCACGCTGACATCAAAGGCAAGGTGCTGTTCGCAGAATGGGGTGTCGAGGAACACCGTGGCGCACTCTACGGAAGAATCGATTGCTACCTCACAGAGGAACTCTCCCCCGAAGAAACCGAACGCCTCAAGGATGCCATCACAGGTCAGAACAGCGACGGTCTCGGCGAGGGCTTCGAGCAGAGAGAAATCCACATTGACGAGGGCGACCTCTACGTTTCCTATTGGCAAAGTAACGATGAATACTTCCTCCACACCGAGGACGAATTCGACGAATACCTGTCGCAGACAGGTGGCATGAGATTCGGAGGTTAAGGATGTCAAGCTTCTATGAAAGACAGATGCGGAGAATGTTCGGAGATTCCGAGGTTCTCTCCGCTGACACGATATTTGCAGGCAAAGCGATGGTCAGCAAGATTAGCGATGACCTTCGTGCCAAGGTAGAATTTGTGACGGCAAGAGTTTCAGGACAGTACGAAGGTCTGAAGCTCTCCATCATCAATAAAAATGAAGGGCTTATCGACTCGCAAACCTTTATGTTCCACGAGATCATCGGACTCAAGGGCGCGGCGAGAGATCGAAAGCCTCATATATGGGATGACAACGGCAAGGCAAGTTGGTTTGGCTACGAGCCGACAGCCGCCGAATTTGAGAATATCGCATCGAAGGTCGAGGACTACATCGAAATGTACGCCGACCAAGAAATGGGATACGAAGGTCATACGATGGGAGGGATGTAAAATATGGGTGTTTTATTCTCTGCGGTGACCGTAACCGCAGGCAACAAACAATCGGAATTCCTTGTAGCAGGCATTCCAAAAGAATACGGTGACCTTGAAGGATGGGTTCGGTTCGAAGAATTCATGGACGAGCTTGACGAGGAATGCACGGTGAAGGTTCACGCCGATGCGTATGTGTATGGCGAAGGTGAAGAATTTATCGCAACGCCCGAAGAAGTCGCTTATATGACGATACGCAGGCAAGACCG
>CAJGCN010000025.1 GCA_904501815.1 uncultured Clostridia bacterium | reverse complement strand
GTTTGACGTGGATATAATAGAGTAAAAAAAGGCGGATAAAAAGTTGGAAAAAATCAAATTAGTCGTGGCGACGGGGAATACGCATAAACTCAAAGAAATCGCGGAAATTTTTACGCAATTTGAAGTAATTTCGCAAAAACAAGCAGGGTTTGCAGGCGACGTGGAAGAAACGGGCAAAACCTTTTTAGAAAACGCGTTGATTAAGGCAAGAGCGGCAAGTTTTGCGCTTGGCTGTATTGCCCTTGCAGACGATAGCGGACTTTGCGTGAACGCGCTTGACGGCGCGCCTGGCGTGTTTAGCGCGCGTTATGCCGGCGAACACGGAAACGATCAACAAAACCGCGCTTTGCTTTTAAAAAATTTGCAAGGAAAAAAGGATAGAAGCGCGTACTTTCAATGCGCCGTCGCACTCGTGTTTCCCGACGGTACGGAGCTTTGCGCAGAAGGGAAAACGCACGGTGAGATTTTAACAAAAGAAGTGGGGGACGGCGGGTTTGGCTACGACCCTGTTTTTCAAAGCGCAGACTTGCAAAAATCCTTCGGCGTGGCAACGGCGCAGGAAAAGAACTCCGTTTCTCACCGTTTTCGCGCTTTAACGAATTTACTTGCCACGCTCGAAAAATCGGGTAAAAGCCTTTAAAGGAGCGTTATGAAGAAGCTTATCGTAGTATCCGATACGCACGGAAATAAAAAGGGATTAGAACGCTTAGAACCGCTCGTTGCCGAAAACGATTACGTTTTGCATTTGGGGGACGGCGCGGGGGATATGCGGGAGATAAACGCAAAATATCCCGAAAAGGCGTACGTTTGCAAGGGGAATTGCGATTATTTTGCCGTGTATCCCGACTACGGCGTGTTGGAAATAGAATATTTGCGCGTATTGTATACGCACGGGCATAACTACGGCGTGAAGAGTAATTTGTATACGCTTGCGCGCGAGGCGAAAAAACAGGGCTGTCAAATCGCCCTGTACGGGCATACGCATACCGCCGATATCACCGAATTAGACGGAGTTCTACTAATCAATCCTGGTAGCTTAAAACGCCCCGTCGGGGAAGGGGGGAGCTATGCGTATATCGTTATAAATAAGGACAAATGCACACCCGTTCTCGTGGGGGAAAGCGTTTTTTAAAAATTAAAAAAAGCAACGGCGTTTCGCTTTACGGCGAAGCGTTTTTTGTTTGGGTAAATAAAAGTTTCCCTATTTTCGCAAAATATTAACAAATCTGCCTTTTTACCGCTTTTTTACAAAAGCAAGCGGTATATTACTCTTTTATTACAAAATATTGCGTGTTTTTTTACAATTTGGGCGTACAATATAGGCAACGAAATAAAAAAGGAGAACAAATTATGAAACTGAAAAAAATGACGGCGTTCTTGATAGCGCTCACAGCTTTTAACGCAACGACGGCTTTTACGTCTTGCGGGGAAATGAAAACGATTGAGATTGCGGGCTCTACGTCCGTACAACCGTTAATGGGCGCACTTGCGGATGCGTATATGGCAAAGCATAGCGGAGTGCAAGTAAAAGTCGAAGGTGGCGGGTCGTCGATTGGGATTTCCAACGCAAAAGAAGGAAAGGGTGATTTCGGTATGGCGTCCAAAGCCGTTTTTGAAGAAGGAGTGAAAACCGTAAAGATTTGCGACGACGGAATCGTCGTGGTAGTGAATAAGGCAAACCCGCTCAACGAAGTTTCGGGGATTGAGCTTTTTAATTTCTACGTTTCGGGAATAGCAATTTCTTCGGCAACCGTACCCGTTTCCAGAGAAGCAGGCTCGGGCACGCGCGACGCGTTTGAAGGACTCGTCAAGGACGAAAACGGAAAGAAGCTTGAAAAGGTATCCGATCGTGCGTCGGCGCAGGAGTTTTCTTCAACGGGGACTGCGATTACCTATATTGCGCAAAACGAAAACGCGCTCGGGTATATTTCGCTCGGTGCATACGACCCGCAAAAAGTGAAAAAACTGACGTTTGAAGGGGTTGAAGGGACGGCGGAGAATATTAAAAACGGGTCGTATCAGCTTGCTCGGCCGTTTAATATTTTGTATAACGCAACGAAAAATTTATCGCAAGAAGCAAAAGACTTTCTTGACTTTGTCTTATCCGACGAAGGACAGGCAATCGTTGCGGAAGAAGGGTATATTACGTTATAAAAGGTAAGAAACTATGACCAAATCAAAAAATAAAAGCGAAACGACGGCGAAAATTCTGTTTTTTATAGCGGCGGGATTTTCCGTCGTCGCCGTGCTGGCTATCGTATTGTTTATTTTTCTTTCGGCGTTTCCTGCGCTCAAAGAAATAGGCGTGTTAAAATTCTTGTTCGGCGCGAAATGGTTTCCAAAAGAAAACGCCTACGGTGTGTTGCCGATGATCGTAGCCACGTTGCTTATCACGCTGTTGGCGTTATTGATAGGCGGTACGTTCGGGGTATTTACGGCAATTTTTATCGTGTATTTTTGTCCTAAACGCTTGAAAGGGATATTTAATCAAATTATCGTCTTGCTTGCAGGGATACCGTCTATTATTTACGGTTTTTTCGGTATGATCGTGCTTTCGCCTATGCTCAAAGACCTGTTCGGCGTGGAAAGCGGAAACGGGTTGTTGGCAAGTTCGTTAATTTTGGGGCTGATGATCTTGCCTACCGTTGTATCTTTATCAAAAAATGCGCTTGAAAGCGTTCCCGCTTCCTATGTGGAAGGTTCGCTTGCCTTAGGCGCAACGAAAGAGCAAACGATTTTTAAAATTAACCTATCTGCTGCCAAAAAGGGGATTTTATCCGCGTTGACCTTAGGCGCGGGGCGCGCGATTGGCGAAACGATGGCAGTACTCGTCGTTTGCGGGAACTCGGTTGCTTTTCCCGACGGGCTTTTCTCGCCTATTAGACCTTTAACGGTAAATATCGTCAACGAAATGGGCTACGCAATGGGCTTGCATAGAAGCGCTTTGTTTGCGACGGGTTTGGTCTTGCTTATCTTTATTTTCTTTCTAAACGGCGTTCTTGCGCTTATAAAACGTGAAAGGAAAGAAAGGGAAAGGGGGAAACCTAAACGATTGACAGAAACTAAAACGGTTATCCGTAAACGTAGATATTTCGTAAAAGGAATGGCGCAAAAAAGCTTGTCGATTGTTTCGTGCATCGTTGCAGGAATTGTAGTGCTGGCTTTGGCGGTTTTGCTCGGCTATATACTCGCCAACGGGTTGCCTGAATTGAATTGGAATTTCTTGTTTGGTACGCCGACCTATAAAACGCCTACGCTACTCGGTGCGTTTACGTCTACGGGGTGGATTATTTTGTTGGCTCTTTTTATGGCTTTACCGCTTGGTGTAGGGGCTGCTATTTTCTTGGTCGAATATACTAAGCCAGGCGCAAAAGTTGTCAAGGTTTTAAGAATATTTATTGATACTCTTTCGGGGATTCCGTCTATCGTGTTCGGGTTGTTTGGTATGATTGCTTTTTGCGGAAGCGGAAAATCCTTGTTTGCCGGTGCGCTTACGCTATCTTTAATGATTTTGCCGACGATTATCCGTTCAGTCGAAGAAAGCTTATTGGCTGTGCAAAATTCCGTACGCGAAGGTTCTCTTGCGCTGGGCGCAACAAAAATCAGAACGATTTTTAAAGTGGTTTTGCCGTCGGCTTTGTCAGGCGTAATCACGGCAACGGTATTATCGGTAGGGCGTATCGTTTCGGAAAGCGCGGCGTTGATTTTTACGGCAGGTTCTCTTCCTATGATTCCAAACTCTCCTTTCTCGAGCGGTTCAACCTTTGCGGTGTTAATGTATAATTTCACGGCGGAAAATCCGAATTTACAAGCGGCTTACGCAACGGCAAGCGTACTTTTGATATTAGTGTTGTTAATCAATCTTACGGCGCATTTTTGCGAGCGGAAATGGAAGAAAAATAAATAAGGAAAAAACGTATGAAACAAATAGAAACTTTTCATTTTGAAAATAAAACGGCTGTGGAGATTAAGGATATGAACTTATTCTACGGCGACTTTCAAGCCTTAAAAAAAATCAATATGACGATTTTTCAAAAGGAAATTACGGCAATGATAGGTCCTTCAGGGTGCGGAAAGTCTACTCTTTTAAAATCCTTAAACAGAATGAACGATTTGGTTTCGGAGTGTAGAGTGGAAGGCGCGGTGTTGATCGGCGGACAAAATATCTACGATAAAAATACCAACCTTTCTATGCTCAGGAAAAACGTAGGTATGGTTTTTCAACGCCCTAACCCTTTTGCTATGAGCGTCTACGACAATATCGCTTACGGTCCGCGTACGTTTGGAATAAAAAAGAAAGCGGAACTTGACGAAATCGTAGAAAGTTCTTTAAAGGACGCGGCAATGTGGGATGAATTAAAGGATAGATTAAACAAATCGGCGTTGGGGCTTTCAGGCGGACAACAACAACGCCTTTGTATTGCCCGCGCGCTTGCCGTTGAACCGCAAATTTTATTGATGGACGAGCCGACGAGCGCACTTGACCCTATTTCAACGGGGAAAATAGAAGAACTTTGCGTGGAATTGAAAAAAGATATTACGGTGGTAATCGTCACGCATAATATGCAACAAGCTGCAAGAATATCCGATAAAACGGCGTTTTTCTTACTCGGTGAAATGATTGAAATGGGGGATACGGAAAAGATTTTCTCCGTGCCTGAAAATCAAAAGACGGAAGATTATATTACGGGACGGTTTGGTTAAAATGAGAAAAAATTATTTAAACGATTTAAAAGAATTAACACAGGAAATTATAAAAATGAGCGAGTTGGTAAAATCGTCTATTAAAAACACGGTAGATGCACTTAAAAAAGACGATTTGATTATGGCGCAGGAAGTAATCAACGGGGATAATACCATAGACGATTGCGAACGCTCTATCGAAAATCTTTGCTTAAAGCTCTTGCTTACGCAACAGCCCGTCGCTTCCGATATGCGTATGGTATCATCTGCGTTAAAAATGATAACCGATTTAGAAAGAATAGGAGATTTTTCCACCGATATTTCAGAAATCGTAATCAAGGGCGGGCGTACGCACACCAATTACAGTATCCCCTTTATCGAAAAAATGTGCGAAGCGGTAATCGATATGGTTGACGGTGCGGTGCGCTCTTTTGCTGAACGGGATATCCAGCTTGCAAAACGGGTATGCCTTGCCGACGATAAAGTGGACGAATTGTTTTTGAGTGCAAAAGATTTATTAGTGGAGCGTATTCGTAAAGAAGAAAGCTTTGCCGAACGCGCGTTGGATTTAATGATGGTGTCTAAATATTTAGAGCGTATAGGCGACCACGCTACGAATCTTGCCGAATGGGTAATCTTCTATTTAACGGGTGTGCATATTAACACCGAAAAGGGATTTTTGGCGTAAAACCTGCAAAAAAAAAGCAAATTTTTTAATTTTTTTCAATTTTTTACAATTTTTTTACACCAAGCGCATGACTTTCTTTTTAATCTATTATATAATAAAAGGGTAGATTTGTGAAAAACGAGTGAAGAAATTTATACGTAGGAGTAAAAATGCATATTTTCGAAACGATAGCGTTAGTGCTTGCAGGTTGCGGGGCGTTGTTGGTTGGGTTTAAACTGCTCAGCGACAACATGGAAAAGCTGTTTGGGAACAGCTTAAAGCGTTTGTTTAACAAAACGTCTGATAAAAAGCTCGTTGGCGTAGGAATGGGTGCGGGAACGACCGCCGTAATTCAAAGCTCGGGCGTGACGACGGTTATGGTCGTCGGGTTTGTAAACGCGGGGATTATGAGTTTGTATCAAGCCGCCACCGTTATTATGGGTGCGAATATCGGTACGACGATTACCGCGCAAATTGCCGCTTTAGGGGATTTGCCGATTAGCGAGTTCTTTATTTTAATGCTCGGTATCGGCGTGTTTATCGATTTGTTTTCAAAAAGCGATAAAGTGAAATGCGCAGGTATGGCGCTTGCGGGCTTAGGAATGATTTTCTTAGGGCTGGAAGTTATGTCTTCTACGATGAAGGTTTACGCAGATATTGAAAAATATCCGCAAGTTGCCGAATTTTTGTCCTCGCTTACCAACCCGTTCTTGCTTTTGCTGTTCGGGATTGTGTTCACGGCGTTGATGCAATCGTCGAGCGCGGTCACTTCGATTATTATTTCAATGGCTTCAGCAGGGCTGATTATCGGTCAAGTGGACGGGCAAATGACGAACGCTGTTTTATATATTATTCTCGGTTCGAATATCGGGTCGTGCGTGACGGCGTTGATTTCGTCTATCGGTACGAGTGTAAACGCAAGAAGGGCGAGTATTATTCACCTGCTGTTTAACGTAATCGGTTCGGTTTTGTTTATGATTATGCTGTTAATCTGGAAAGATTTCTATGCAACGACCTTCGTAAACTGGTTCGAAGCGGAAAGCACGCAAATCGCTATGTTCCATACTTTCTTTAACGTGATTTGTACATTATTATTCTTGCCGTTTACTAAGCTTTTGGTGAAGGCGGCTACGATTATCGTGCCCGATAAAAAGCAAGAAGAAAAACCGTCGGAAATTATTTATATGGATAAGCGTTTCTTGAATACGCCCGCCGTTGCGATTGAACAGCTGAAAAAAGAAGTATTCCGTATGGCGGACATGGCAATGGAAAGCTTACAAACGGCGTTCGACGGGTTTATCAATCGCGACTTAGACGCAGTAGACAAAGTTGCGGAAAACAACGAACATATTATGAATCTCGGTGAGCAAATTTCCGATTATCTCGTGAAGGTTTCGGCAAGTGGGATTTCTCTTTCCGATGAAAAACTCGTCAGCGCGTTGCATAATAACGTAGGCGACGTTGCCCGTGTGGCAGAGCTTGCGGATAACCTTACCAAATATACCAAGCGCGAAGTACGCGATAATTTGATTTTCTCGGAAGGCATTAACGAAAAAATCAGCAGTATGCACGATTTACTCCGTCAGCAATACGCAACGGTCAAACGCTTGCTTTTGGAAAACGACTACGCTTCGCTTGCGGAATCGGATACGATCGAAGATAAGGTTGACGAAATGCGTAAAGAGCTTGTATCCGAGCATATTTTGCGCCTTAGTCAAGGGAAGTGCCGTCCTGAAAACAACACGATTTTCATCAATCTCGTGTCGAACTTAGAGCGTATTGGCGACCACTTGAATTTTATCGCGCACAGCGTAGACGGTTCGCCCGTCAAATAAAGAAAAGGAAAGAATATGAAAGGGCTGATTTATCTTTTGGAAGACGACGAAAGTATTGCCGCGCTCGTGAAATTTTCTTTGGAGCGTGAACAAATCGTATGCCGTACTTTTCCGAGTGTAAAAGCGTTTAAAGACGGAATGGTGGCGGGTGCGCCCGATATCGCTTTGCTCGATATTATGCTTCCCGACGGGAGCGGATTAGACGTTTTGAAAGAGATGAAAAGCCGATATCCAAGCGTGTGCTGTATTATGCTCAGCGCACTTAGCAGCGAACACGATAAAGTGCTCGGCTTAGATTTAGGCGCGGACGATTATATCGCAAAGCCGTTCGGGGTAATGGAGCTTATCGCAAGGGTGAACGCCGCTTTGCGTAGGCGTAGCGGTAGCAATATTTTAAAGGTCGGGAATTTAGAGCTGAACGGGGAACAAATGACCGTTTCTTTAAACGGCAAACTGCTTGACCTGAATAAAAAAGAATTTGAACTTTTAAAATACTGTATGAAAAACGCCGATATAGTATTGCCGAGAGAAACCCTTTTAACAGAGATTTGGGGATACGTGGATACGGAAACGCGTACGCTGGATAATCACGTGGCAAGATTGAGAAAATTAGGGGTGGATAACTTCGAAACGGTATTCGGCGTAGGGTATAGATTTAAGAAACCGTAAAAGAAAACGGATAGGGCAGGTATGCGACTATCCGTTTTTTAACAAAGAAAAGGAGAGAAATATGCGCAAAAAAATCTTGTGGATTTCACAGTTGATTATAGCCGTCGTTTTGCTGATTTACGCTATGTTTTCCACGCAAATTTTTTATGAGAATTCTATTGCTACGCAAGTAAACGTTTTAAAGGCGAAAACGGAGCTTTTTTACGAAGACGATTATTCGCTCGACGAAATAGGCGCGAAAGCGTTTTCTAAGCGTTTAGACGGGGTACGGGTGAGTATCATCTCTGTTTCTGGAGAAGTGCTGGGGGATAGCGAAAAAAGTGGGTTAAATAATCACGGAAAGCGTGAGGAAGTGAAAGAAGCTTTCAAAAACGGAGAAGGAAGTGCGCTTCGGCACAGCGCAACGATCGGCGTGGAAACGCTGTATTATTGTAGAAAAATTACGCTAAACAATCAAGAAATTTTATTGAGAGTGTCAACTGCCGCACCGTCCGTTTGGGACTCGTTCGGAGACGTATTGCCTACGCTGGTATGGTTTTTGGCGTTGGATTTTTTCGTGTGCTTGCTGTTCACTTTTTTGGGAACGGGGTATATTTTGCAACCCGTACAAAAAATTGCAAAAGACGCCGCTTTGAATTTAAAGGTAGACACGAAATATCCCGAATTGAAACCCGTCGTGGATATTTTAAACAAGAGAAATGAAGAAGTGTCGCAAAAAATTCGCGAACTGTCCGAAGAAAAGGAGCTTGTAGAAAAAGCGCAACGCTCGAAAAACGATTTTATCGCAAACATCACGCACGAAATGAATACGCCTTTAACTTCTATTCGGGGGTATTCAGAGCTGTTGGCAAGCGGTGCGCTTGATAAAGAACACACCGAACAAGCCGCGCGGATTTTATTGCAACAAAGCGATAGGCTTTCGAAACTGATTGCGTGTATTATCAATTATAACGAGTTGGATAACGATACTTTGCCGAGCTATGAAGTAGACGCGTCTAAACTCGCTAAGGAAATTTTAGAAACGCTTGCGCCGAATATTTTAAAGCGGAATATTCGCCTTGTGGAAGAAATCGAAGAAGGGATTACGGTGAAATCCCGACACGAGCGGGTGAACGAAGTGTTTGGAAATCTTATTCGCAACGCCATTCGCTATAATAAAGAAGGCGGGGAATTGAAAATTTCTTTAAAACGGACGGAAAAGGGTGCAAAATTTACCGTTGCCGACACGGGAATAGGAATTGCGGAAGAGAATTTAGAGCGTGTGTTCGACAGGTTCTTTACGGTGGATAAATCGCACAACGGCGTACATGGCGGTTTTGGCTTGGGCTTGGCGACGGTGAAAAAGATTTGTAAGCGGTCAGGCTGGGTAATCGGCGTAGAAAGTACGTTAGGACAAGGCACGACGTTTACGGTAGATTTAAAAATATAACTTAAAAAACGAAAAAACGGCAAGTTTCAACTTGTCGTTTTTTTGGTACTCCCGACGAGAATCGAACTCATAATTGCCCCTTAGGAGGGGGCTGTTATATCCATTTAACTACGGAAGCGTATTATTAAATTTATGTATTATAAGCAAAAATTATATTCTGTATAAGAACGGTTTTTATTATACACCTTTTTTTGCAAAATTGCAATTATTTTCTTCCATAATCCTTATAAAATAGTTGCAAATCGAAAAATAAAATGATAAGATATTATTGTATCAGATTTATCGATAGAAAAAAATCTTAAAAATCATTCGTAATCATTTTAAAAGGAGTACATAGATATGACCTACGTAGAAAGAGTTCTTGACGATCTCAAAAAACGCAATCCCGGCGAAAAGGAATTTCACCAAGCGGCAACGGAAATTCTTTTAACGCTTGAACCCGTAATCAACGCGCATCCCGAATATGAAAAGAGTGCGCTTTTGGAACGTTTCACCGAGCCTGAACGCACGATTTTATTCCGTGTGGCTTGGGTAGACGATAACGGTAAAGTACAAGTCAATAAAGGCTATCGCGTGCAGTTTAACAGCGCAATCGGTCCTTATAAAGGCGGACTTCGTTTTCACCCGTCCGTAAATCTTTCCATTATTAAATTCTTAGGGTTAGAGCAAATACTCAAAAACAGCTTAACGGGGCTTCCTATCGGGGGAGGTAAAGGCGGTTCGGACTTTGACCCGAAAGGAAAATCCGATCGAGAAATTATGGCGTTCTGCCAAAGCTTTATGACGGAGCTTTACCGCCATATCGGCGCAGACACCGACGTACCCGCTGGGGATATCGGCGTGGGCGCGCGCGAAGTGGGTTATTTGTTCGGACAATATAAACGTATCCGCGACGAACACGTAGGCGTTTTGACGGGGCGCGGACTCTCCTACGGCGGTTCGCTCATCAGAAAAGAAGCGACGGGCTACGGTTTGATTTATATTACCGCCGAAGCAATGAAAGCGCGTGGCTACTCTTTTGCCGGCAAAACGACGTTAGTTTCGGGAAGTGGAAACGTAGCGATTTACGCTTGCGAAAAGGCGCAAGAACTTGGCGCAAAGGTCGTGGCAATGTGCGATTCTAACGGCTACGTTTACGACGAAAACGGCATTGATTTAGCCGTCGTAAAACAAATCAAGGAAGTGGAACGTGGACGTATTAAAGAATACGCAAACCGCGTGCAGGGCGCGAAATATTTCGAAGGTTGCAAAGGCATTTGGACGATTCCTTGCGACGTGGCGTTGCCTTGCGCTACGCAAAACGAAATCGACGAAGAAAGTGCAAAAGCTTTGATAGCGAACGGCGTACAATACGTAGCGGAAGGCGCGAATATGCCTTCTACGCTTGAAGCGATTAGCGCATTCCAAAACGCGAAAGGGGTCGTATTCTTACCCGCAAAAGCGGCGAACGCTGGTGGGGTTGCGACGTCGGCTTTGGAAATGGCGCAGTCTTCGGGTCGGTTATATTGGTCGTCGGAAGAAGTTGATGCGAAATTAAAAACGATTATGGTAAACATTTATCATAATATTGATAAAGCGGCGAAAAAATACGGTTTCGACGGCAATTACGTAATGGGCGCGAATATTGCGGGCTTTGAAAAGGTAGCCGAAGCAATGATGGCGCACGGCGTTGTATAAAAAATAATGACAAAGCGAAAGGGAACGCATTTCTTGGCGTTTCTTTTCTTTTTTAAGAAGATTTTCTAAATTTTATGAAAAACGCTTGCCTTTTTTTGCGTAGAGTGATACTATAATATCGTTATGAAAGATTTTGAAAGAATGACTCGAAAAGATTTAATCGTCTTTTGCTTAATGGGCGTTTTCGCGGGGGTAGTGATTGGTATCGGCGGCGGTGCGTTTTTATACGCTATCGCAAGCATAGAAAGCGGTTGGGGCAGACTCGTCGGCGGGTTTTTGTTCGCGCTGGGAATGTACGTGATTATTTCCTTCCATATGCGATTGTTTACGGGTATGATAGGCGAAATTCCCGTCATGGGCGTGAAAAATATGTGGCGATTGCCCGTGTGTTTGTTGTGTAATACGCTCGGCGTGTTTTTCTCGGCGTTTCTTCTTGAATATTCCCCGATTTCGGAAATCGTAGAACTGCGTGCGGCGGGATTGATTGAAAGCAAATTAAGCGCTGAAAACTGGGGCTGGAACGCTCTTTGCTCGGGAACGCTTTGCGGTATTTTAATCAATATTTCGGTGTGGTCGGCAAAGCAAGCCCCGAAGCGCGGGTTAAGCGCGTCGTTCGGCGTAATTTTACCGATTATCGTGTTCGCATTTTGCGGTTTTGACCATTCGGTGGCGAATATGCTGTATTTTTATTATCTCGGCGAATTTTCTTGGCGGGTAATCGGATACGCGCTATTAGCGGTTTTAGGCAACGTAATCGGCGGAGTAATGCTCCCGTTTATCGTGTTTTTCCGTGACTATCACCGCCCGAAACCCGATTTACAGCCCCCGACGAACGAATAACATTTGAACATGATACGATAAAACTCTCCCGTATAAGGAGAGTTTTTTTGCACCTGTAAATTTCCCGCACCGTCGTTGTGAACGAAGTGCGACAATCTCGCGGAACAAGTTTTAATCAAAAAACAAAGATTTTATAAAAATATAAAAAAATATAAAAAATTTATCGGTAAAGCCTTGATAAAATATTTCGTTTGTGTTATACTAAAAATGCCAAACTAATTGAATAATGGAAAATTGTAGGGATATTCGCTTTTTTGGGGGAGGGAATATTTTAGGCGTTTTTTGCGCACATTTATTCATATGAATTTGATAAAATGCAAATTCCACTTGAATGAATGTGTGGTTTATCCCTATTTCCATGAAGATTAGTTTGGCGACGAAAGGAGTTTGCGTTTTTGTGCGCTCACTTCGGTCGGCGCACTTTTTTTATTTTCAAGGAGTTCTTTTTATTATGAAAAAGAATACGGGATTAGTAAACGGGTTGGAAGATTTTTCGGGAAATTGCACGGCGGTTGGGATCAGCGATAGCGCCAAAATGGAACGGAACGATTGTGCCTTAGCGGGTGCGAGTTGCTTTGTTTTTGCCGACGGAATTATTTCAGGATTGACTGACGACGGGCAAAGATTATCCGCAATAGTAATTCCTTGTGAAATTGACGGGCAGAAAGTGGAAAATATCGGGAAAGAAGCTTTCGTGGAAAACGATAAGCTAACAAACGTAAAGATTGAAAATGGGGTGGCGACGATTGGCGATAGGGCGTTTGCTTGGTGCAGTAGTTTGGCGAATATCGTGCTACCCAACAGTTTGACGAATATTGGAAGCCAAGCCTTTGCAAGATGCAGTGCGTTAAAAAACGTTGAAATTCCAAGTAGTGTGACGGATATTGGGATTAGAGCGTTTTCAAGGTGTAGTAGATTGACGGGTATAGACATACCGAATGGCGTGACGAGCATTGGCGACAGCGCATTCGGTGGTTGCGATAATTTAATGACGGTGAAAATTCCAAGTAGCGTGACGACTATCGGGGAGAATGCGTTTGCGACAAAAAAATCGTTTGCGTTGAGTGTTCGAAGCGTATACATAACGGATTTAAAAGCTTGGTGTAAAATTTCATTTAAGGGCGCGTATGCAAATCCTTTATATCCTATAGGGAAATTATACTTAAATAACGCTTTGGTGAAAGAGCTCGTTATCCCCGAAGGGGTTGAGCATATTACAGATTATGCGTTTAGCGGTTGTAGTAGTTTGACGAGCGTGACGATACCCAGCGAAGTGGTGAGTATTGGAAATAGAGCGTTTGCAAATTGTAATAGCTTAACAAGCGTGAATATTCCTAACGGGGTTGTAAGCATAGGGGATAGAGCGTTTGCCAACTGCAGTAGGTTGGCAAGTTTAACTATCGGAAATACCGTTTCGAACATAGGCGAATATGCGTTTTATTCTTGTTTTTATTTGACGAGCGTGGTAATTCCCGACAGTGTGATAACTATTGGGGATAGTGCGTTTAGCGATTGTAATTATTTAACGAGTGTGGCAATTGGAAACGGTGTGAAACGGATAGGAAATTGGGCGTTTTATGCTTGCAGTTATTTAACGAGTTTAACGATTGGGAGCTCTGTGACGAGTATTGGTTTGCAGGCGTTTTATGCTTGTAGTAGTTTAACGAGTATTATCATTCCGAAAAGCGTAAAGAATATTGAAAAAGATGCGTTTAATGAATGTAAAAGCTTAACCTATATTACTTTTAACGGCACGAAAGCGGAATGGAATAAAATCGGAAAGATTTGGTCATGGAATAGTGGCGTTCCTGCGACGAAAGTTATTTGTACGGACGGAGAAGTTGCGTTGTAAGTTAAAAAATAGCATAAGGAAAGGCTCTTGGGAATAAGGGCTTTTCTTTTTTAGATTGCCACGCCTGTTCCGCGCGTCATTGTGAAGGAGTGGTAGCGACTGCGACAATCTAAAAAAGAG
>CAJGCN010000024.1 GCA_904501815.1 uncultured Clostridia bacterium | reverse complement strand
GCACGGCGATAAGCGTACCGTTATTATTTTTCCCGTTGAAAAAAACGTTCGGAATTGCACGGCGTGGCTTATAAAGACAAAGTTTAAGGGCTTATTCCCCGTCAGGAAGTCCAACCCCTTGACCCTTATTAAAAATCAGTTTCCAAACGAAAAACCGTCCGAGTGGTTCGGGCGGTTTTTAGCTATGTAAATAGGGTAGGTCGGCTTGCATGCCTTGCATAAAATGCATGCTTTCAAAAATTACGAGATTGCAACCGCGATATGTGTATTCCCCGCCACCTGTGATGTCTTTAATCTGCGCGTCCCGGCAAAACCCTGCACCGAAAAGCTCCACGAGCTTTTTCGATAACCGTTCTTGCAGATAACCGAGTATGCGGTTTAATTCAACGCTGTAAATATATACGTTGAAAGGATACCCGTCGGCGGGCGAGTGAATGATTTGTAGCCTGTCGCCCGCATGGCTTTGGGCGAGTGCGCCTTGATTGTCCGTAGTCTTCACGCCGTGAGCTTTGCAGTATAACGGAAAAGATAAATCTAAAATGCGCTTGCTCTTTTCATAGGCACGGCGTTTTGCCCGATCGGAAATTTTACCTTTGAAATAAGCGAATATGTTCATATTCACATTGTAGCATATTTACATAAATAAGTAAACCGTTTGAAAAATCTTTTTACAAACTATCAAAAAATTACGGTATATTCTGAAAAAGCCTGTCAAAAACTTGCTTTTTTTTCGTGGATTTGTTAGAATATAAATATGGAAATAAATCAAAACGAGGTGGCTTTATGAACTATGAACAAATCAAAGCGTTGCTCGAAGAAAAAGAACAAACGCAACTTTTGAAATACTACGACGAATTAGACGAAACGGGCAAGCAAAAGCTTCTTACCGCGATTGCAGAGATTAACTGGTCGTTCGAAAACGATTTAAAAAATCCCGTCGATATGAGCGGAAAGGACCGCGATATCCGTCCTATTTCCGGGCTTCGTCTTGCGGATATTGAAAAAAATAAAGCCGAATATAAAAAAGTCGGCGTACAGGCAATCCAACAGGGCAAAGTCGCAGCGGTACTCCTTGCCGGCGGTATGGGCACTCGGCTCGGCGTGGACGGGCCGAAAGGCGCGTACGATATCGGGCTTACCAAGCCTTTATATATCTTTGAACAACAAATGAAAAACTTGCTCGAGGTCGTTAAAGAATGTGGGGTAATCGTACCTTTGTATATTATGACGAGCGATAAAAACCACGAACAAACGACGAGTTTTTGGAAAGAACACGACTATTTCGGCTATCCCGAAACGGAAGTTAAATTCTTTAAGCAGGATATGGCTCCCGCCGTTGACTATAACGGTAAAATCTATTTGGAAAGAAAGGATACGCCCGCCCTTTCCCCGAACGGGAACGGTGGTTGGTTTGCTTCCTTAAAGCGCGCAGGGTTTTGCGAAGACTTGAAAGAAAAAGGCGTGGAATGGCTGAATATCTACGCGGTGGATAACGTACTTCAACGCATTGCCGATCCCGTGTTCGTCGGCGCGACGATTGCAAGCGGAGTGAACTGCGGAGCAAAGGTTATCACGAAGAATAATCCTTACGAAAAGGTCGGCGTGCTTTGCCTTGACGGCGAACAGCCCGATATTATCGAATACTATGAATTAACCGACGAAATGGCAAACGAAAAGGACGCAGACGGCAATTTGGCGTACGGCTTCGGCGCGATTATGAACTATCTCTTCCGCCTTTCTAAGCTTGAAGAAATCGTAGATAAGCGTATTCCCGTGCATATCGTAGAAAAGAAAATCGAATGTGTAGGAGAAGACGGCGTAGCTCGTAAGCCCGAAAAGGAAAACGGGAAAAAGTTCGAAACGCTTGCGGTGGACTTGATTAAGCCTATGGGTAGCGTATTGCCTTTCGAAGTAGTGCGCGAAAAGGAATTTGCGCCCATTAAAAACAAGACGGGCGTGGACAGCGTAGAATCTGCGCGCGAGCTTTTAAAGCAAAACGGAGTGCAACTTTAATGGCTACCGATTTAGTAGGGAATGAAAAGCTTCAACGGTTTATTCAGCTATTAAGCGATTTAAACCACCAAACCGCCACCGTATTAAAAAACGGCGATACGAAAATCTTGCAGGAAATGAACGGTACGGTGGAAGAAATGTATTCTATTCAGCATACGGGTACGGAAGACGCGTACACCGCCATTGAAGAAGATATGCAAATTATCTACCAAAACTTCAACGCAATCGTCGCAATGATGAAAAGCAACGAAAGTATCTTTATCGACAACGCCACAAACGTAGCCGTGAAAAAATTCTTGCATAATATTTTTGATGCAACCGTTCGTATCGTCTATGCTTACGGGCTTGCTTAAAAATAAATTACGTAATGAAAAAACTGCCGAAATCGGCAGTTTTTTCGTTTTGCAAATTAAAGAATATTTTCCAAGCTTAACGAATAGGTCTGCGGGATAAATTCGGAAATTTCCAAAAGAATTTCGATTTTAGGGAGCGCGTCTTGGTAATCGTATTCGTATAAATATCCTAAAAGCTCGTTGAGCTGATAATCAATATTTTCAATAATCGTATGCGGAATCCAAATATGCAAATCCCTTTTTTCTCGCACCCAAATTTTCCGCACGATTTTTCCGTCTTCGTGCGAAGCGCGTTCGTTTTCCGTTTTATAATACAGGCTTTCAAGTGCTTCGTGGAAAATCGCAAAGGTTTCTTTCACGTGATATAGCTCGTATGCCGAAATGCCGACGAGTAAACCGAGCGTAATGAAAATACTAATTAAAGTTTTTACCATGCGTTTTTCTCCCAATTTAGTTTAAACGAGCGGTATTTTTTGCCCTTTGCCTGACAGTAGGCGTTTCCGTTTCCGTCTACCGTCATCACGAGTACTTTTTTTAATTCGTCGCAACCCTGCCCCTTTAAAATTTGTAAAAAATATTCTTCGTCTTTGCCCGTAAGCGACACGTTTTTTTGGTCGAATTTTCCTTCGTTGACGATAATGACGGGTAAAGAGCTTTGTATCTGTTCGTAATTTTGTTTGGGAAGGGCAGAAAAACTCCCGCCTGCTTCGTATAATGCGTAGTCAACGCAATCAAAAGAAAAATACCCCGCTCCGCGCAAGCTTTCCAAAAGGTCGGAAACGTTGAGATTATTCTTTTTAAGTTGCGTGTCGTCAATCCCGTTTTTATTGATGACGATACTCGGCGTACCGCTTAAAACCGACCGCGCTTTCGTGAATTTTAAGTCGATTAAACAAATAATCTGATGAGCGAGATACACGCTTACCATTGCCGTAATTCCGTATAATAAAGGAATGGAAATATCTGACATAGGGATACAAGCAAGCTCTGCGATAATGAGCGTGATGACGAATTCGTAGGGTTGCATTTCTCCGATTTGCCGTTTACCCATCAGGCGCATCACAAGAAGAAGTACCCCGAAAACGATAATTGTCCGAATAAAAATAAGAGCCATAAAAACAGTTTTTGAAACGCAAAAAAAATTATGTATTTTTTAGGAAAAATCCTTTCAAACGCTTGCGCTTAAAGGCTAAAAGTTGTATAATAAGAAAAATGGTAAGAGTAGCCCTTGCGCGTTAAGTGTCACCGAACGGGACGTTGTCGGTGAACGAAAGGAATTTTCCTGCGGCGACTTGGGCGCGTCCGCTCCCAACGACGGCGTTTTACGCCTTTTCGCGGACCTCTCCATCGGGAGGTTTTTATTTTATGTCCACACAAGAAAACAACATTGTTCCCTTTTGGAAAAGATTGCTCTTTTCTTCCACCCTTTTATGCCGTTCTCGCGGTCAACGCACGGCGTATATTGCGGCGCTTACGGCGTTTTCCGTCGTTGCGAACTTGTTTTTTGAGTTTAAATTTATGGACACGCAATATTCGCTCACGATTGCCGTATCCTGCCTTATTGGCGTGATTTTAGGGCCTGTTTGCGGGTTCGCTTCTTGCTTTTTAGGCGATTTGCTCGGTTTTTTGTGCAATAGCGGGGGATATATGTATCTTCCTTTCGTGGGGATTTCTATGGGGCTTAGCGCGTTTTTTGCAGGGCTTATCGTCAGCTTTCCCCTGCCGATAAAAGGGGGGCTTTATCTCAAACTGTTCGCCGTTTGCGCCTTGAGTTTTTCGGTGTGTAGCGTGGCGATTAACACGACGGCGTTTTGGTGGATGTACGCCAAAGGCGTATCTTACTGGGAGTATTTCGTGGCGCGGTTTATCGTGAAAGGACAGCTGTTGAGTTGTTTCGTCAACTACGCGTTAATCTTCGTGTTCGTGCCTACTCTTCCTAAAATTAAACCCCTTCATATTAAAATCGTGTGAAAATCCTAAAAATCGTCAAGGCAACCCTTGACGATTTTTTCAAAGTATGGTATAATAAGAGAAAGATTGCGATTTACGCAAGACGAAAGGAGTATTCCAAAAACTATGTATCCCGATAAAATACTTGGTATTTTTCATCTATACGGCTTAATGATTGCCGTCGGTATTCTCGCGTGTTTCGGCGTGCTGTTTTATTACGGAAAAAAGAAAAAGATAGAAGAAGCGTTTATTGATTTTATTTTTTTCAATGCAATCGTTGCGATTGTCTTAGGCTTTGGATCTGCCGCGCTTTTTCAAGCGACCTATAACTATATCGAAAGCCCCGAAGACGGGTTTAACTTAAACGGGGGGATTACCTTTATCGGCGGGTTAATCGGCGGGGTGGTTAGCTTTTTGGTCGGCTACGCCATTTTTAGAAAACGTTATAAAACCCGTTTAACTCAAGTAATTTCTATGTGTCCTTGTTGCATTATTATCGCGCACGCGTTCGGGCGGGTCGGTTGCTTTTTTGCAGGCTGTTGCTACGGCAAAGAAACGGATAGCTTTTTAGGCGTGCAGTTCCCGGATTTGCCGAACCCCGTATACCCTACGCAGTTGTTTGAAGCGGGGTTTTTATTCTTGCTGTTTGCCGTTTGTTTTATTCTTTTAATGAAAAAAGATTTTAAGCATAATCTTTCGGTGTATTTGATTGCCTACGGTATCTTCCGTTTCTTAATAGAATTTTTGCGTGACGACGCGCGCGGGGAGCTTATTCCCGGCATCACGCCTTCTCAGTTTTGGGGTTTGGTGATGGTGGTTTTGGGCGTAGCGGTATTCTTCCTTTTACGGTATTTGGAAAAACGAAACGCAAAAGCTCTTTCTTTACAAGCGGAAACGAACGAAAAGACCGTAGACGGGGGTGAGCGTTCGTGAGAAATTTGACCTTATTAACCGATTTATATCAGCTTACGATGGGCTACGGCTTTTTTAAGCACGGCAAGCACGAAGAAGAAGTCGTGTTCGATTTATTTTTCCGCAGGAATAAAATGATTACCTATTCTATTGCCGCAGGTCTTGAACAAGCAATGGAATACTTGTTGAATTGGCGCTTCGACGAAGAAGATATCGAGTATTTGCGCTCGTTAAATTTATTCGACGAAGATTTTTTGGAATATCTTAAAAATATGCGTTTTACGGGGGACGTGTACGCGGTGAAAGAAGGCGAACCCGTTTTTCCCGGCGAGCCGATTTTAACGGTAAAAGCTCCTTTAATCCAAGCGCAGTTTGCCGAAACGGCGATTTTGAACATTATCAACCACCAAACGCTTATCGCAACGAAATCTTCTAAAATTTGTCGCGCAACCAACGGGCAGGGGGTTGTTATGGAGTTTGGGCTTCGCCGTGCGCAAGGTCCTGACGCAGGAATTTACGGCGCGAGAGCCGCTGTAATCGGCGGGTGCGCGTATACGTCTAACGTGATAGCGGGTAAAACTTTCGACGTTCCCGTTGCCGGTACGATGGCGCATAGCTGGATTATGGACTTTGACAGCGAATACGAAGCGTTCAAAGCGTACGCCGAGATTTATCCCGATAACTGTTTGCTGTTGGTGGACACGTACGATACTTTGCGTAGCGGTGTGCCGAACGCCATTAAAGTCCTTAAAGAACTCAAAGACAAAGGGCATACCCCCAAAGGCATACGATTAGACAGCGGGGATTTTGCTTACTTTTCCAAAAAAGCGCGCAAAATGCTCGACGAAGCGGGCTTGCAAGAAGCGAAGATTTGCGTTTCGGGAGATTTGGACGAACGGTTAATTCATTCGCTCGTGCATCAAGGCGCGAAAATTGATATCTGGGGGGTAGGCACGAAACTTATCACTTCGGAAGATTTGCCCGCACTCGGGGGCGTGTATAAGCTCTCGGCGGTGATTGAAAAAGACGGAAGCATTACGCCTAAAATTAAGCTTTCGGATAATTCGGAAAAGGTGACGAACCCTTCTTTTAAAAATTTGTATCGGCTCTACGATAAAGAAAGCGGTATGGCGATTGCCGATTTGATTACCTTGCACGACGAGCGTATTCCCGAAGACGAGCCGATTACCATTTTCCACCCGATTGATACGTGGAAGCGTTGCGAAGTGAAAAATTTCCGCGTGGAAAAACTTTTGCATACGATTGTGAAAGGGGGAAAACTCGTCTACACTTTTCCGTCCGCAATGGAAAACCAAGCGTTTTCGAAAGCCGAGCTTGCTAAGTTCTGGGAAGAATATTTGCGCTTAGATATGCCACAGGTGTATAAGGTGGATTTATCGGAAAAGTTATACGATTTAAAAGCGGGAATGATTGACGGAATTCGCCGTTTTGGCGAGAAAAAGAAGAAATAAGGATTGTCTATGAAACAGGAAAAAATGAAAAAAGACGGGGGCAGGTATTCGCTCAAAGGCTCTTCGCTTTGGGGCGTGTTGATTTTTTGCGTTTTGATTATCGTTGATTTATTAACGAAAATGGCGGCGGAAATTTATTTTTCCGATCCGAAAGCAACCCCGATTGCCATTATTCCCGATTGGATTTTAATCGACTTTACCTATAATCGCGGAATTTCCTACGGTATGGGTAGCGACGCTCCGCCGTTGGCGAAGATGATTGTAATTTTAGCGACGGCGGTCGTTATGGTGCTTTTGAGTATTTTATATTTTAAAGCGGATAAACGGCGTAGCTTGTTGCGGCTTTCGCTCGTATTAGTCGTTGCTGGCGGGGCTGGGAATTTAATCGACCGCGTATATTATAAAGTATGGGAAGAAGTCGGCGCGATAGGAATTCGCGGGCTGGAAGTCGGCGTAAGAGATATGGTGAATATTTCCCGCTTAGGGTTCGGTGTTTGTAATTTTGCCGATTTCTTTATTTCGGCAGGCGCGGTAATGCTCGTGCTTTGCTTTTTGTTCTTCGACCGCGACGCCTTTTTCCCCGTTGGGAAATACAAGGCTCTTGCCAAAGAATGGGAAGAAAAAGAAGAAGCCAAGCAAGCGGAAAAACAACGCAAAAAAGACGGGGAAAGCAATGGATAAGCGGTTATTCGTCGCGGAAGAGCCGTGCAAGCGTTTGGATTTATTTTTAAGCGAGCAAACGGAAGAGTTTACCCGTTCGCGCTTGAAAAAACTCATTGAAGACGGACGGGTGTGCGTAAACGGTACGCCGATAAGAAAGGCGGGCGCAGAAATTAAAAAAGGCAACGAAGTGGTCGTGGAAATTCCCGACCCCGTCGAATATTCCGTCAAGTCCGAAAATATTCCCTTAGAAATTGTTTACGAAGACGAAGACTTTGCCGTCGTGAACAAACCGCAGGGAATGACCGTCCATATCGGGAACGGCACTACTGGGGGTACGCTCGTCAACGCCCTTTTATACCGTTTAGAGAGTTTAAGCGGGATCGGGGGTGTGCTTCGGCCGGGTATCGTGCATAGAATTGATAAAGACACGACGGGACTTTTGGTCGTGGCGAAAAACGATAAAGCGCATCTTTCTTTGGCGGGGCAAATCGCTGAAAAGAGCTGTCGAAGACGGTATTATGCGTTATTAGAAGGAAATGTCAAGGCGGAAACGGGCAGAATAGAAACGGATATCGGGCGTTCGCCCGCCGATCGCTTGAAAATGGCGGTATTGCCTACAGGCAGGGGGAAGAAAGCGATTACAGACTACGAAGTAATTGCGCGCTTTGGCGCGGAATATACTCTTTGCAAATTCACCTTACAAACGGGCAGAACGCACCAAATTCGAGTTCACGCCAAGCATTTAGGACATCCCGTCGTCGGTGACCCCGTCTACGGCTATAAGAAACAAAAATTCGAGCTTTCGGGGCAATTATTGCACGCCTTTGAATTAGAGCTCACCCACCCTACGAAAGGGGATCGAATGACTTTTCATGCGCCCCTGTCCCCCGTGTTTTCAGAAGTTTTGCAAAAGCTTTGCAAGGCTTACGGAGTGGAAGTAAAACTTTGAATTATTCGCGGTAAAAGCGGGTAAAATAAATAAAAAAGGAGAAACTACTATGGCAAAAAGATCTAATAAAAGTTTGGAAAAAGCATGCGCGTTTTGGGCAATTATCATTTCTGCGGTATTGTTCGTGTTCGGCGGAATTTTCGGCGCAATCAGCGCGCTTTTAAATTTAATCGGCAAGATTGCGCTTGGGATTGCGGTTGCGTTCCCCGCTTGGGACTACGCTACGGGCAAAGGCAAAGTATGGCGCATTATCTTCTACGTCGCGCTTGCGGTGTATATCGGGGGCTGTATTTTCGGCTTTCTTCGTTAAGTTATCCACGTAAAGATAAGAAAAGCGACCGTTTTGGTCGCTTTTTTCTTTACAAAATTAAAAAAATAGAGTATAATAAAACTGTATGTTAAAGATTACTAAGGTAAAACGGAATAGTCTTGCAAGCGAGCTTGGCTTGGAAGTCGGCGACGAAGTGCTTGCGTTCGACGGGTATCCTTGCGAAGACGAGTTGGATTATTTATATTATAACGCCGAAGAAGAATTTACCATGACGGTCAGGGATAAGCGCGGGGAACAGGAAGTCGTTTTGGAAATAGAAAAAGACCAAGACGAAGAACTTGGTTTCGAGTTTGAGAAAACTTCTTGTATTCGTACCTGTCAAAACCGTTGCGTATTTTGTTTCGTTGATCAAATGCCCAAAGGCATGCGGGAAAGTTTATACGTGAAAGACGACGACTACGCTATGAGTTTTGCCTGCGGAAACTTCGTCACGCTCACCAACCTTTCGGAAGAAAGCTTAGAGCGCATTATCCGCTTGCGCCTTTCCCCTTTATATATCTCGGTGCATACGATGAATCCGTCGTTGAGAGTAAAACTGTTAAGAAACCGGTTTGCGGGCAAAATCGTTGAACAAATTCGTCGGCTTGCGGAAAACGGGATAGAAATGCATTGCCAAGCGGTGGTCGTGCCGAACGAGAACGACGGGGAAGAATTCGCTTACACCGCGCGACAGCTTTTTCAATATTATCCTACCGTCAAAGAGCTTGCGTGCGTGCCGACGGGAATTACAAAATATCGCGATGGCTTAACCCCTATCCCCGACGTAGACAAAGAGTATTCCCAAACTTTTTTGGACTTAGTTGACGGGCTGAATAAAGAGTTCGGCGTAAATTTCGTGCAACCTGCCGACGAGTATTTCGTGAAAGCCGAACGGGCGTTGAAAACCGCTGAATTTTACGGGGAGTTCGAGCAGATTGAAAACGGGATTGGAATGTCTACGAAATTCCGCGACGAGTTTTTCTTGGGCTTAAAGGGCTTGCCCCGCACGCGGGGGGAGAAATTCGCGCTTAAAAAACCTAAACGCGCGCTGTTGATTTGCGGGGTATCTTCGGCAAAGCTCAACGCCGATTTAGTGCAAAAAGCCAATGAAAGTATAGCGGGCTTAGAACTTATCGCCTTGCCCGTGAAAAACGCGTTTTTTGGAGAAACCGTCACTTGCACGGGATTGTTGACGGGGGTGGATATGCTGTCCGCGATTCAATCGTTCCAAGCGGAAAACCCTACTACGGGGGTGGACGAAATCATTCTCGACGGGAATACCATGAAGGAATTCGAAGAAGTATTTCTTTGCGGTATGACCCTTAGCGAGTTAAAAGAAAAATTAGATTTTGAAAATATTCGCGTGAATCGAAAGGGTGGCTACGGGCTCGTAGAAATTCTTTCGACGAACGGTTAAAAGGAGTGAAAGTATGGCAAATCCTTTAATAGCGTTGGTAGGTAGACCCAACGTAGGAAAAAGTACCTTTTTTAATAAAGTGGCAGGGCGGAAAATTTCTATTACGGAAGACCGTCCGGGTGTCACGCGCGATAGACTGTATACCGACGCCGTGTGGCGGGATAAGAATTTCACGATGGTAGACACGGGCGGTATTGAACTGAAATCGGAAGATATCATGTGGAAAGAAATTGCCAAACAAGCGGAAGTGGCGATTGATACGGCGGACGTAATTTTATTTTTTACGGACGGCAAAGAAGGCTTGCAAACTTCTGATTACGACGTAGCCGATATTTTGCGCCGTTCGAAAAAGCCCGTAATTTTAGTCGTAAATAAAATCGACGACTACTCGCCCGAAAAAGTGTTTGAGTTCTATTCCTTAGGACTTGGCGAGCCGTTTGCCGTTTCGGCGGAACATTCGCAAGGGATTGGCGACGTGCTTGACGAAGCCATTCAGTATTTTCCCGAAACAACGGAAGAAGCCGTACCGTCTTTAAAAATTGCCGTAGTCGGAAAACCCAACGCGGGCAAATCCAGCCTTGTCAACCGTCTGTTAGGAAGCGAACGCAGTATCGTCACGCCGCTCGCTGGAACGACGCGCGACGCGATAGACACTTTATTTCAAAGAAACGGAAAGGCGTATACGCTTATCGACACGGCGGGGATTCGCAAGAAAAAGAGCGTAGACGATAACGTGGAATATTATAGTAATATGCGCGCGTTCGACGCGGTGCGCCGTAGCGACGTGTGTTTGCTCGTGGTTGATAGCGAAGAAGGCTTGACTGAACAAGACGTTAAGATTATCGGCTACGTGCACGAGCAGGGTAAACCGTCGGTAATCGTAATGAATAAATGGGATTTAATTGAAAAGGACACACACACGGTCAATCGCTTTGAAGAAAAACTCAAAGAAGATTTGAAATTTATGGACTATTATAAATCCATTTATATTTCCGCAAAAACGGGTCAGCGGGTAGACAAATTGCTATCGGCGGCGGAAGAAGTGTACGCAAACGCTTCTTTCCGTATTTCTACGGGCGCGCTCAACGATTTGATCAGCGACGCGGTGCGTATGCAAGAACCCCCGTCTTATCAGGGCAGAAGAATGAGAGTGTTCTTTTCCCAACAGGTTGGCGTTTGTCCGCCCTTGTTCGTTTTGCACGTAAACGACGAAGGACTGTTGCACTTTTCCTATCAACGTTATTTGGAAAACACCATTCGCCGCGCGTATGATTTTTCGGGTACGCCTATTAAAATCGTGGTGCGAGAAAAAAAGGACGACGATTGATTTTCGCAAGGTGAGTTATGAAAGCTTTTTACTTTTCAAAAAACTGGTATGAGTTGGTCTTAATAGCAATCGTTTGTTATCTGATAGGGTGCTTTAATTTTGCGCGATTGATTGCGCGGGTAAAGCATAAGGATATTACGAAAATGGGGAGCGGAAATCCCGGTACGATGAATATGAGCCGAGAGTTTGGTTTGAAAGTCGGCGTTATTACCTTTTTTTGCGACGCATTCAAAGGGGGCATTCCCGCTATCATTACTTATTTTATTTACCGCAATTATTATTTTGCGGGAACGGACGTTATAGTTTCCGACTTTACTCGCTATTTTTGCGGGGTATGCGTGATTTTAGGACATATTTTCCCTGTGGTTTCTCATTTTAAGGGGGGGAAAGGGATTGCTTCCACGCTCGGCTTGTTTTGGATAAATTTAGGCGCAGAAAACGCTTGGTTTTTGCTCGTGGGTTTTTTGGCGCTTTGGCTGATAGTTCTTTATATCGCCTTAACGGAATGGGGCTCAATGGGCTCGCTTTTGGGAGTGACGGGGTTTAGCATTTGGCAAGGCGTTTTATTCTTGTTTCGTTATCAAGGAAGTAGCGTAAACGCATACCTGGTATGCCTGTTTGGGTTCTTATTATTGATAAATATACTCACTTGGGCGGCGCATTGGAAGAATATTTTGCGCCTTTTAGCCGGCGAAGAACATCACACTTCCGTAAAAAAGCTCGCCAAGAAAAAAAAGGAAACGAAAAAATAAAGAAAAAAGGTTTACAATACGTGTAAACGCGTGTATAATAATAATGTAAAAATTAAATCGCCGTAAGGCGAATACGGGGGTGTCCCGGATTCGATTGCCGGTGAGCGAAAGGATAAGCATACCGCAGACGGAGTGCCTGCGCAACAACATTCCATTAAATTTAAATGCAGATAGAAATGCAAACTACGCTTTAGCAGCGTAAACTCGTTTTTAAACGAAACGTCGCGCCCGATTTATCCGTCGGTTGGGGTCGCGGCGTCAACAAGACGGAAAAATCTTTTAAGAATCGGAAAGCGTTTTTAAAAGATCATTCAGCTTTCTGCGTTCCGCAAAGCGTGTTTACCCGCGTTGCGTGAGTTAAGAAAAAAAGATAAACTAAGTATGTAGAAAGTTTTTTGGCAGCCGCGTAAGACGTGGGTTCAAGTCCCACCACCTCCACCAAAAGCAAAAAACGCCCGTTTTAGGGCGTTTTTGTTTGTTTTTTTGGGGTGTAGTTTGGTATATTTTTGCTTGTTTTTGCTCAAAATGTGACTAAAATGTGTGACTAAAAATTTTAAATTTTAGAGATTATCGCATACTTATCTTCGTCGTATAAATGTCCGTATGTTTTGGTCACTTGCTCTAATGTATCACCTATCAAATCGGCGACAACTGCAAGATTCGCGCCGAGATGAATCAACATAGATACAAAACTATGTCGAAGATCGTGCAATCGGATTTCTTTGTTTTTTGAGAGTTTTATATATCGTTTAAATGCGTGTGATAGCGTGTTTTCGTGAATAGGTTGTTTGCCACCAAAAGCGAAAGGGCTCTCAAACTGGTAAGATTTAATTAAGTCTTTCAAAGGGGCGCATATTGGCGTTTTACCGATTTTTTCGTTTTTTGTGCTGGTGATTTTATAAGGAACACCGTCCAGAGTTTTTCGAGTATAAGTTTTACTGAATACAATTTCTTCTTTTTTTATGTCGCTTTTTTGTAAAGCGAGTAGTTCTCCTTTTCGTCTTCCCGTATAAAAAAGCATAATAAACATAGCTCTATATCGTTCGTTATCTACAACAGATATAAATTGTTCGAACTCCTCTCTTGTCCAAAACTGCATTTCTTGTTTTGGCGCGCGTCTTCTGGGTTTTTTAACCTTTTTAAGGGGGTTAGAGTATCCGTATCTGCTTTCACACCATCCCAAAAAGCCGTTAAGACAAGTTCTTATTTTCGACAAATAATTATAAGCATAAAAATTCTCTGTTTGAGGGTTCTTTGATGCCCATAAAGAATCTTGCCATCTCCAAAGGACCTCTTGGGTAATCGATTGGATTTTTGTATTTCCAAAAAAAGGGACGATATGATTTTGTATCATTCGAATTTTATCATAAATACAGCTTTCTTTATTTTGGTTTTGCAACGAATTGATATACAAAGGGATTAAATCGTTGACGGTAGGGTCTTGCTTACCCTCTTCTATTGCCTTTTTCTTTTTTAAAGGATTATTTTTTAAAAGTTGACACTTTTGAGTTATAAATTCGGTATAAGCTTCTTTGGCAAGCGTTTTTGTGAAAAATCCGGATAATTTTTTTTGCTTCACAATTCCGTCTAATGTTATAACGCGAAAAATTACGTCAAAAACACGGCCACGTTTGGTCATTCGCTCTTGCAATGAGTATTTGGTTGAGGAGATATAATATTCGAGTTTCATAGGCATTTTAAGAGGTCCTTATATAAAGTTCAATAAGTATAGTGAATGGATAATATGAGTCCTCGCTCTCTGTTAGTTCGATAATTTTCCCGTCCAGTTCAAAGCCTTCGCCTAATTTTGCTAATAAATCTTCGGCGAGGTCTTTTTTAATTGTTCCGATTTGGAGATAATCCGCATAAACATTTGTACATTCCGGATGGTTGGGAATAGGCTTATGCCGTATCCAAAGCCTTT